>NZ_LZML01000106.1:0-771 GCF_001665695.1 Nocardia sp. 852002-51101_SCH5132738
GAACCGAATTCCATTGTGCTAGAATAGATTTAGTACCGAACTAGCTTCGGACTTACACGGTTCTCGTGACACCCTCGGCGCGTACTGCCGACGATGTCGCGCAGGAGGTCTACGCGTTGCTGATCACCTACCAGGCGTTGCGGACCGCGATCGCCGATACCGCGCTGGCCACACCGGGCATGGTCGCGGACCGGGGCAGTTTCACCGTCGCTTTGCAGACCGCCCGCGACCAGCTCGTCCATGCG
The DNA here is from genome assembly GCF_001665695.1 of Nocardia sp. 852002-51101_SCH5132738. Taxonomy (NCBI): domain Bacteria; kingdom Bacillati; phylum Actinomycetota; class Actinomycetes; order Mycobacteriales; family Nocardiaceae; genus Nocardia; species Nocardia sp. 852002-51101_SCH5132738. The sequence goes on from NZ_LZML01000106.1 coordinate 246, forward strand.
GCCGGGTCATCACCGGCGCGACTGTCGATATCGTCGGTGTGATCGGGCGGGCCGTGCGCGCTGACCTGCTCCCACATCGCCGGCCCCGCAGCAGCCTTCGCGTGGTCAAACGGGCAATCTCCAAACACCGCGCCAAGGGGGTGATCGACCGGACCATCTACCAAACCCACATCAGCGTGCGCGTGCTACCCGGTTGACAACCCGGCAGCACACCAAACTGAGCGGCCTTGGGTCTAGCCCGGGCTGCGGTGCACGCCGGCTACCGCACCTATGTCACCACCGCCGCCGATTTGGCGGCCCGCTGCCACAAAGCTGCGATCGAAGGCCGGTGGGCCACCTGCATGCGTTTCTACGCCGGACCAACGCTCCTGGCGATCGACGAACTGGGCTATCTGCCATTACCGGCAGAGGCGGCTTCAGCATTGTTTCAAGTTGTGTCGCAACGATATTTGAAGACCTCGATCGCGATCACCACCAACCGCGGCGTCGGATCCTGGGGCGAGATCCTCGGCGATAACACTGTCGC
>NZ_LZML01000107.1:0-69300 GCF_001665695.1 Nocardia sp. 852002-51101_SCH5132738
GCTCGGGACCGTGCTGATCACCATTGCCATTCATTGGCTCCCCGGCGACACCGCCGCGGTCACGCTGTCGTCGATATTCGAGTTCGTTGATCAGCCAGTGCCGGCAGCGATCGCGTTCGTCGATGGTGGGTTTGTTGTCCGGGGGCGCGCAGTGCACGGGGGCGGTGACGCGGGTGCCGAGCAGCCGGAGGCCGTCGTCGCGGCGGGTGGCGGCGGGCTGGGTGGCGGCGCCGATGGCGTAGAGGGAGGCGAAGAGCACGTCGCCGCTGCGGTCGCCGGTGAACATGCGGCCGGTGCGGTTTCCGCCGTGGGCGGCGGGGGCGAGGCCGACCAGCAGCATGGCGGCGTCGGCGGGGCCGAAACCGGTGACCGGGCGGCCCCAGTAGGTTTCGTCGCGGAAGGCGGCCCGCTTCTCGCGGGCGACCTGCTCGCGCCAGGCGACCAGCCGCGGGCAGGCGCGGCATTCGGTCAGTGCCGTATCCATGGCCTCGAGGTCGGGATAGTCGGCGGATGCCGCCGCGCCGGCGTTCGGTGGTTCGCTGCGGCTGGTGCGACGCACCATCGGTCCTCCGTTCGGTCGATGCCCCTGCGAGTCTGCCCGTTCGGTGGCGGTCGTGTCACACCTACCCCTTCCGATAGCTGACCGTTTGCGATCTACGCCACGCCGTCCGGTATCTGCCGATTCGTGGCATGTGGGCGATTCGTTCGATCCGGCGCGAGGTGTTCGCGGTGGCGACGAGAATCCCCGATTCCCGGGACGGAGGCCGCTGTCGGTCGAAAAGCCGACAGGTCGCTGGTACCGGACCGGTCGGATGATCAGCTGTCCCGGCAGCAGACGTGCAGGTCCGTAGCTTTCGATGTTGATAGCATGGCGTTTCCAGCCGGACGGTCCGCCGCAGCACCGGTTGCGCGGCCCAACGCGATCACATCGAGAGAGTTCTTGCATGCAGTTCGAAATCGTCGAGCGGGACGAGACGTGGGTCGCCGGGCTACCGGTGCGCAGTCCGAAACGTGCCCTCGGAGAACTGCGCGATCGTGATCTCGAGGCCGCCTGGGCCGCCGTCCTGCATCAGGAACTGGGCGGCCCGTTGGCCTGCTCCTATACCGATTACGCCCACGATCTGGGCACGTTCAACACCCAGATCGTCGGCTACGAATGCCTCTCGTTCGACCGGGTGACGCGCGGGCATATCGTGTCCCGTCTGCCCGCCGGCGCCTATGCGCGTTTCTCCGCTGTCGGCAATTTCCCGCAGATCATGACCGACCTGTGGACCCAGATCGCCTACGCCGAGGAACACAATCAGATCAAACGCACCTTCACCGGGGATTTCGAATGCTATCCGCACGCGTACAAGATCGATCTGTACCTGGCGGTAGACCCCCGATGACGTATTCGATCGTGGTCCGCGACGCGGCCATCTACGGCGGTCTGGTGGTGCCGCGGGTCCGGCCGAGTTTCAAGGTCAGCAACAGCGAACTGATCGAATTCCTGCGGGACCGGCTGCGCGATCGTGAGATCGGCGGTCCGCTCTACACCGTGTACGTGCCCGACCCGGCCGGAAATTACAACGTGCTGGTCAGCTACGAATATCAGGCACCGAAACAGGTGCCGGTCGGCGATGTGATGATTCGCGTCCCGAAGGGCGTATATGCCCGATTCGAACCCAACGGTGATTATCACGATCCGGTCGAGGACGTCTGGGCTCAGGTCGACGACGCCACCGCGTCGGCCGAGATCACCCGCGCTTATCGCGAGGAGATCGAGGTGTGGCGTGGTCCCGACCGGCTGGAGTTGTTCATCTCAATTCTGGTGTGATTTTCGGTTGCCAACGGGTAACCAAATGGGAACCGGGCGGTCTTTTTGTTCTGTGCGGTGTATGACACCGACTGGATGACCTCGATCGATACCGTGCGCCGCGCTCAGGTTTCGGAAGATTTGCCGGACATCTGGTCAATTCCGGAGGGATGACGGATACTTCCCTAGGTGGCCATACCCGACACCGGCGGTACCGCATGCCGAGCGGAGGTGGCCGAAAGATCGCGCCGCGCCGCGCAGCAACAGAGTAGGAACCGTATGACTGGGCTGGATGTCGCACCGGAGGCGCTGCGACGATATGGCTGCTGACCACCCTGTGCGACCCCGCCGGACGGGCCCCGTCGCGGTCCTCGGCGAATTCTCCGCCGCACCTCTCCGCGAACTCACCGCGATTTCATCGCAATACGTCGATACACTAGCGTCGGTTCAGGGCGAATTCATCGACGCTCGGGGCGTGGACGTCCTTCCCTTGACATGCCGTGGATAGCGCGATCGGAGACAAGGTGCCTCGGCGAACACTCGACTCGTTGGTGACCCAGGTCGCCGCGGAGTTGATGGGTGTCGACGCCACGACGATGGTGGCGGCGACCGAACGAGTGCTGGCCAAACTGGTCGACTACTTCGACGTCGATTTCAGTTTCGTCCGCCATACCGACCGGGAACGCCGGGCGACGGTCCTGGTCGCCGAATGGCCGCAACGCCAGGACGTGCCCGACCCCGACCCGCTGCGGGTGGTGTATTTCGAGCAGGCCGATTCGGTGTTCCGAGCCGTCGAACACGCCACCGAACCGATGATCGCCCGCCCCACCCCCGAATTCTCCGACTATCAGGAGACGATTCGCCGTTCCGGACTGAGCGATGTGACGACCGCGACCGTTCCGCTGATGTCGCGCGGTGAGCCGACCGGATTGCTCGGATTCATGAAACGGGGCGATCGGCAGTGGAGCACCCGGGAGATCAACGTCCTGAAGGCGATCGCGGCGCTGCTGGCGCAATTGCAGGCCCGGGTGGTGGCCGAGGAACGGCTGCGCTACATCGCCCTGCACGACGACCTGACCGGACTGGCCAACCGGCGCGCCCTGCTCGAACATATGGAGGAGCGGCTGCGGCCGGGCAGTTCGGGACCGGTCGCCGCATTCTTCCTCGACCTCGATCGGCTCAAGGCGCTCAACGATTTTCTGGGGCATACCGCCGGTGACAATTTCATCCGCACGCTGTCGGCGCGGCTGAAGGAACACCTCGATCCGAACGACATGATCGCGCGGCTGGGTGGCGACGAATTCGTCATCGTGCCGGCCAAACCCGTGGATCCGGTCGCGGCCGAACTCGAGGCGACCCGGATTCAGCAGTTGATCACCCGCCGGGTGTCGGTCGGCGGCGAAACGGTGAGTCGCGGCGCGAGTGTGGGTGTGGCGCTGGGCATGCCGGGTGAGACCACCGTCGCGGATCTGTTGCGCCGCGCCGACCACGCGTTGCTGTCGGCGAAATCCGGCGGGGGCAACGGGGTCGCGGTGTTCACCGATGCCATGCGCGCGCAGTTCGAACTGCAGGACGACGTCGAGTTGAATCTGCGCGGCGCCGTCTCCGACGGTTCGCTGCTGCTGCACTATCAGCCCGAGGTGGACCTGCGGACCGGGCGCATCGTGGCGCTCGAGGCGCTGGTGCGCTGGCAGCATCCCACCCGCGGGCTGCTGCCGCCCGGTGCGTTCGTCGGGGTGGCCGAGGCGACGAATCTGGCCGGTGAACTCGGTCGCTGGGTATTGCGCACGGCCCTGGCGCAATTCGCGAAATGGCGGCGCGCCGGGCTGGCCTCGAACGTGGTGATCCGGATCAACGTCTCACCGGTGCAGTTGGTGAGCCTGGACTTCGTGGAATGCGTCGAGGATGTGCTGCGCCGGCACGGAATCGACGGCAGTTCGGTATGTCTGGAGATCACCGAGCACGTCGTGGTCTCGGATCTGACCCGCACCCAGGTGACCTTGCGCGGACTCAAGCGCATGGGCGTGCAGATCGCGATCGACGATTTCGGCACCGGCTACAGTTCGCTGTCGCATCTCAAGGCGCTGCCGGTGGACGCGGTGAAGATCGACCGCGGTTTCGTGCAGCGGCTCGGCGCCAGCACCGACGATCTGGCGATCGTGAAATCCATTGTGGGACTTGCCGGTTCGTTCGGCCTCGGGGTGGTCGGCGAAGGCGTGGAGACGGCGGTCGCCGCGCGCACCCTGGTCGGCCTGGGCTGCTACCGGGCGCAGGGCTTCCTCATCGCGCGGCCGATGCCCGCCGACGAGGCCGAACCGCATCTGGCGGAGGGGCGGATCCCACTCGACCTCGAACTCCCGCGGGTTCCCCCTGGGGCGCATCGGATCTGATTCCTCGGTATGGCAGGCGCCGAATCCGTGGGTTCGCCATGGCTGCTGGTGGAAACGCTCGCGCCCGCGAATGGTCCGACCATCGTCGCCGACGGGTCGCGCGTCCGGGAATGGACGAATCTGTCGCGCGCCGGGCGCTCGCTCGGGGCGGGTGCCTCCGCGCTGGCCGCCGCTGCCGTCGATACCGCGGCAGCGGCCGTTCCGTCCGCGACGTCCGGGGCGGTCACGGCCGACGACTGGATCGTGTTGTCCGAGGGCGGCTGGACCGCGATCGCGGTGCCGGTCTTCTGTTCGTTCGGGGCGGTGCACGGGGTGCAGCTGTGGGTCGGCGCCGAGGGACGGCGACCGCCGCCGCGGCGCGCGGTCGCGGCATGGGACTGGGATTCCGATACCGAACTCGCCCACCACGGCCCCGGCCTGGAGGAACTCGCCTTCGCCCGCGCCCCCGACCAGGTGCGGGTCGTGCGCACGCCGCCGGAGGTGTTCGGGCGGATGGTGCGCTTCGACGAGCGGATGGCCTACACCGCGGTGGTGGCGGGCACCGACCCGGCCGGGCGCTGGCAGGGGGAGCTGGCGATTCGCGGTGACGACGAGATGGTGCGCAACTTTCAGCTGGTGATCCGGGTGCATCGCGAGGATCCGCATCTGGCCGCCTCGACCCGCACCGCGCACGTCACCCGGGCGCTGCTGCACGAGATCACCGACGTCAGCCCGCCGCGCCCGGATACCGATCTGGCGATCACCCGGGCGGTGTCGCGGTCGGCCGACGCCGGTGTCGGCTTCGTCGAACTGGCGATGGGGCTGGTGTACGAGTGGATCAGTCCGCCGCCACCGCCGCTGGAACGGTGGAGCACCGAACGGCCGGTCGTGCATCCGGATGATCAGCGGGACTACCGGGCGGCGTTCGCGGCCGTATTTGCCGATGAAATCGACTCCCCGGCAAGGAAACTCGTGTTTCGGCTGCGGTTCGAGGACACCGAATGGATTCCGGTGCGCGCCGAGCTGTCGCGCTTGGGGTCCGAGCGCGCCCACGGCATGATCCGGGTCCGGCCCGCCGCCGGGTGACGCGTCGTGACAGGGCGGTGCGGGCGGTTGGTGCATCCTTCGGCGAGCATTCATCCGGTGTTCGTCCCGCCGGTTCGCGGGGCGGGAACGATCGGCGCGTGCGCATCGCTCAGCTGGCGAACTTCTACGGGCCGCGTTCGGGCGGGCTTCGCACCGCACTGCATCATCTCGGCGCCGGATATGTGGCGGCCGGGCACGAGGTGGTGCTGATCGTTCCGGGCGCGCGGCGGGACGAGGAGGTCCTGCCCAACGGTGTGGTGCGGATGACCGTGCCGGCATTGGGGATTCCGTGGACGGGCGGATATCGCGCAGCCGATCCCCGTCGAGTCGCGGATCTGCTGGCCGGGCTGGCGCCGGATGCGCTCGAGGTGTCGGACCGGCTGACGCTGCGGGGGTTCGGGCGGTGGGCCCGCCGCCGGGATGTCGCGTCGGTGATGATCTCGCACGAGCGCCTCGACCGGTTGCTCGGCCAGGTGCTGCCCACCTCGGTCGCACGGCGGGCCGCCGACGTCGCCAATCGTCGCACCGCGGCCGACTACGACATGGTGGTCTGCACCACCGCGTTCGCCCGCGCGGAATTCGACCGGATCGACGCTCCGAATGTCGCCCTCGTCCCGTTGGGTGTGGATCTGGAGTTGTTCGCGCCGCATCGCCACGATCGGGCCCTGCGCGCGCGGCTCGGGGGCTCGCATCTGGTGGTGCACTGCGGGCGGCTGTCGGTGGAGAAGCGGGTCGATCGCAGTATCGAGGCCGTGGATCAGCTGCGCCGGGGCGGGGTGAACGTGCGGCTGGTGGTAGCCGGAGACGGGCCGCGCCGCGACGCGCTGGTCCGGCAGGCGCGCGGTGTGGCCGCGCTGCCCGACGGGCGTCCGGGCGTACATTTCGCCGGATTCATCGACGACCGAACGCATTTGGCGACCCTGCTGGCCAGTGCGGATATCTCGCTCGCACCCGGGCCGCACGAAACCTTCGGGCTGGCGGCGCTCGAGGCGCTGGCCGCCGGCACCCCGGTGGTGGCCAGTCGTTCCTCGGCGCTGGCCGACATCGTGACCGCCGAATGCGGGGCCGTGGCCGCCGATCACCCGTCGGCCTTCGCCGAGGCCGTCACCGATGTGCTGGCCCGTCCGGCGGCGCAGCGACGGCGCGCCGCGCGCTCACGGGCCGAACAGTTTCCGTGGCCGGCCGCGGTCGCCGGGATGTTGTCGGTATTGCGCGGATTGTCGTAGCCGTGACGTGCCCGTGCGGCCCGGTACGGATGCGGTGTGTCGGGGAACACGTATGCTCCAGGGCAACGGAGATAGTCAGTCCGGATGCCGGCCCAGCACCGACATCACACCGCAGAGCATTCGAGGAACGGCGTGCGTGATCGCTTGAAGTCCGTGAGCGGCAAGAAGACTCTGGTCACCGGCGCGGCCAGCGGAATCGGTCGGGCGACCGCGATCGCCGCCGCCGCGCAGGGGGCCGAACTCGTCCTCACCGATATCGATGCCGCCGGACTCGCGGACACCGTCGAGGAGATCGGGCGCACCGGCGGCAAGGTGCTGGAATCGCGGGCTCTCGACATCAGCGAGTACGAGGCGGTCGCCGCCTTCGCCCAGGATGTGCACGCTCGGCACGGCAGCCTGGACGTGGTGATGAACGTGGCCGGCATCTCGGCCTGGGGCACCGTCGAGAATCTCGAGCACCGGCACTGGCGTTCGCTGGTCGACGTGAACCTGATGGGCCCGATCCACGTCATCGAGAGTTTCGTGCCGGAGATGGTGCGCGCCGGTCGTGGCGGGGCGCTGGTCAACGTGTCCTCGGCCGCGGGGCTGCTGGCATTTCCCTGGCATGCGGCCTACAGCGCCAGCAAGTACGGGTTGCGCGGCGTATCGGAGGTGCTGCGTTTCGATCTGGCCCGGCACGGGATCACGGTGCATCTGGTGGTGCCCGGCGCGGTGAACACCCACCTGGTGCAGACCGTCGAGATCGCCGGTGTGGACCGCGACGATCCGCGAATCCAGCGGTACGTGAAGCGTTTCCAGTCGCACGCGGCCTCACCCGACCAGGCCGCGCGAGCCATCTTCCGCGGCATCGAGAAGAATCGCTTCCTCGTCTACACCTCGTTCGACGTGCGCTTCGGCTACTGGTGGGCGCGAAAGTTCGCCTGGCCCTACGAGTTCACGATGCGTCGCGCCAACGACCAGTTCAACCGCTTCCTGCGCTGAGCGGGACTCATCCGCACATCTTTTCGGCGCACCCCGTCACGTCGGCGTCCTCGGCCACACGGCTCGCCGAGGCCGGGTTCTCGCATCCCTCGCCTTTCGTGCAGTCGATGCTCACATCCAGGGTGCGCGCGCCCGGGCCCTCGTCGCCGAGCCGGTCGTGATAGTTGACGATGCGGCAGCTGCCCAGTGACAGGCAGCCGCAGCCGATGCAGTCGGTGAGGCTGTTCCGCAGCCGGGTGAGCTGTTCGATGCGCTGATCGAGGTCGGTGCGCCACGTTACCGACAATCGTTCCCAATCCTTGCGATTGGGGGTGCGCCCCTCCGGTAGGGTGTCGAGAGCCTTGCGAATTTCGCTGAGCGGAATTCCGACGCGCTGCGAGATCCGGATGAATGCCACCCTGCGCAGCGTTTCCCGTGAGTACCTGCGCTGGTTTCCGCTGGTGCGGCGGCTGGCGATCAGGCCCTCGCGTTCGTAGAAATGCAGTGCCGACACCGCGACGCCGCTGCGTTCCGACAGTTGGCCGGGGGTGAGCTCCTTGGCTTGCCACGTCGTATGCTGCATACCTCAACGATACTTCAGGTTTTTGGCGGCCGGGCGAGAACCGGGAACTTCGCCGCCGCGCAGCGGCCGATATCGGCGGGCGCCGGATCCGGCCCGGTCGGCGAACAATTCCGTGCCAACCCGGCGGCGGCCCATTACGGTCGGGATATGGGACCAGAGGCTGTGCCCCCGGCGCGACCGTTTTCCGTGACGACCGAGGTCGGGACGCTGCGCGCGGTACTGCTGCATCGCCCGGGCGATGAGCTGCGCCGACTCACGCCGCGCAACAACGATCAACTGTTGTTCGACGCCATCCCCTGGGTGGAGCGGGCTCAGCAGGAGCATGAGATCTTCGCCGACGTGCTGCGCGGCCGCGGCGTCGAGGTGCTGTTGCTCGCCGATCTGCTCACCGAGACGCTCGCGGTCAGCGGCGCCGGACGCAGTATGGGCATCACCGCCGCCGTCGACGCCCGCCGCATCGGTTACGCCCTGGCCGAGGATCTGAAGACCTATCTGCGCGCGGTGCCCGCACCGGATCTGGCGCGAACTCTCATGGCCGGCATGACCTTCGACGAATTGCCGTTCGAACCGGATGCCGCCTCACTGGTGCGGCGCATGCACCAGGGCACCGATTTCGTCATCGATCCGCTGCCGAATCTGCTGTTCACCCGCGATTCGTCGTTCTGGGTGGGGCCCAAGGTGGCCATCACCTCACTGGCGCTGCCGGCCCGTGCCCGCGAAACCTCGCTCACCGATCTGGTGTACGCGTTCCATCCGCGCTTCCTCGGCGTGCGCCGCGCCTACGAATCGCACACCGCGCCGATGGAAGGCGGTGACGTCCTGCTGCTTTCGCCCGGTGTGGTCGCGATCGGGGTAGGGGAGCGCACCTCCCCGGCGGGGGCGGAAGCCTTGGCGCGCAGTCTCTTCGACGACGCCCTCGCGCATACCGTGCTGGTGGTGCCGATCGCGCAGAACCGGGCCACCATGCACCTGGACACGGTGTGCACCATGGTCGACCGCGATGCGGTGGTCATGTACCCCGGTGTGCAGAATTCGTTGCGCGCGTTCACCATTCGGGCCGACGGCGATTCGGTGCGGATGAGCGGGCCGGACCCGTTCCTGCCCGCCGCGGCCGAGGCGATGGGCATCGACAAACTCCGGGTCATCGACACCGGGCTGGACGGGGTGACCGCCGAACGGGAACAGTGGGACGACGGCAACAACACCCTCGCACTGGCGCCCGGGGTCGTGGTGGCCTATGAACGCAACGAGAATACGAATACACGGCTGGCCGACGCGGGCATCGAGGTGCTGACCATTCCGGGATCCGAACTGGGTTCCGGTCGGGGCGGGCCCCGCTGCCTGTCCTGCCCGCTGTCGCGTGACGAGGTGTGAAAGCCGATGCTGGATATCCCGGTCGACCATCAATCGACGGTGCCGCCGTACGAACAACTGCGGCTGGGCATCGTGGCCCGGGTGCAATCCGGCGAACTCACCGCCGGTACCAAGATTCCGACCGTGCGCGCGCTCGCCGTCCAGCTCGGCTTGGCGCCGAACACCGTCGCACGCGCCTACCGCGAACTCGAACAGGACGGTGTGCTCGAGACCCGGGGCCGGCTCGGGTCGTTCATCGCCTCCTCCGGGGATCCGACTCGCGACGCGGCCGGGCGCGCGGCCACCGAATACGTTGCCGCGGTACGCCGATTGGGTCTCGACGACGAGGCGGCGCTGCGCTACGTGCGGGCCGCGCTGGGCGAGACCCCGTAGCCGGATCGGACCTCAGCGCCAGCTGGGCAGCCAGAGGTGGTCGTGCCAGTTGCTCGGCGTGATCGGCAGGGCGGTGAGGATGGGCCACAGCCAGATGAAGTTGGCGATCACCAGACCCAGATACAGGCATACCAGGAGTAGTCCGAGGCTCCGGCGCTCGCCGGCCAGCGCGAACCATCGTCCCGACCGGGCCCGCACGAGCGGTGCCGGGCCCAAGATGTCACCGAGCGTCAGGGCCAGACCCATCACCAGGAACGGCGCCATCGGAACCGCGTAGAAGTAGTACATCTGCCGGTCCAGGTCCGCGAACCACGGCAGCAGCCCGGCGCCGTAGCCGACCAGCATCGCCGCGTACCGCCAGTCGCGCCGGGTCGCGGTGCGCCACAACGCCCAGGCGAGCATCGGCAGCGACAACCACCACATCGCCGGTGTGCCGATCAGCATCACGGCCTTCACGCAGACCGACTGCCCGCATCCGGTCACGCCGTTGTCCGCGTAGTAGTACAGCATCGGGCGCAGACCCATCGGCCACGACCACGGCTTGGATTCCCAGGGATGATGGTTACCGGCCGAATTGGTCAGGCTTTCATGAAATTTCAGCGATTCGGCCTGGTTGTGCCACAGCGAGCGCAACGCGTCCGGCACCCACGACCAGGTGCCGCCGGCGCCGACGGCATTGCCCACCGAATAGCGGTCGTAGCCGTCCTCGCTGGCGAACCAGCCCCAATAGGACGTCAGATAGACCAGCAGCGGAATCAGCACCAGCGCATACAGGGCGGGTCCGATATCACGGACCGCCGTACCGACCCAGGGGCGCGGCACCCCGTAGGCCTTGCGCGCGGCCACATCGAAGCACACCGTCATCAGCCCGAAGAACAGGATGAAATACAGGCCCGACCATTTGGTTCCGCACGACAATCCCAGCAGCAGACCGGCTCCGAACCGCCACCATCGCACCCCCAGTCGCGGGCCGAAGGCGCTGAATGCGATGGCGGCGCTCCCGGTGCCCGCCGTGGTTACGCGCGCTGCCGCCTCCGGGCCCGTCGCTCGCGCCGCGGGCGCTATTCGGCCCTCGGCGTCGGCCCGGGCGAGGCGCGCCCGCATCTCGTCGCGGTCGACGATCAGGCAGCCGAAGGCGCCGACGACGAAGACCGCCTGGAAGATGTCGAGCATGCCGATGCGCGAGGACACGAACGTCACGCCGTCGGCGATCAACAACACGCCCGCGATCGCGCCGATCAGCGTGGACCGGGCCATCCGCCGGGTGATGCGGATGACCAGCAGGACCAGCAGCGACCCGAAGACCGCCGCGGTGAAGCGCCAGCCCCAGCTGGTGTAGCCGAATATCGCTTCGCCCAGCGCGATCATCTGCTTACCGACCGGCGGATGGACCACCAGCCCGTAGGCCGGGTTGTCCTCGACCCCGCCCCCGGTGAGCATCTGCCAGGCCTGCGGTGCGTAATGCTTCTCGTCGAAGACCGGGGTGCCGGCGTCGGTCGGGTAGTTCAGCATGGTGAACCGGGTGACCGCCGCGACCGCCGTCAGGAATATGGTGACCAGCCAGCCCCGGGCCCGGTCGGTCGGTCCGAAATCGGGTGCGGGGCGCAGCGGCGCCGGACTGGACAAGGCCGGGCCCGCGCCGATCGCCGGTCGCGTATCGGTCAGCTGGGTCACGCTCCGATCGTATGCGGTGTGCGGCGGTGGGCTGCGCGGCGGTGAGCCGACCCGCACGGCGCACCTGCGGCCTCGGGCGCGATTGCGCACCCGGGTAGCGTTTGCCCGGACCGGGCGCGGGTGCGTGGTGGCCGGTCCGGATGGTGGGGCGGCGGTGGAAAGGACGGCGATGGGCGAGCACGACGGGCGGTTGGTGCTGGCGGCGACGCCGATGGGCGATATCGGTGACGCGTCGCAGCGGTTGCGCGACGCCCTGGCGAGCGCGGACGTCGTGGCCGCCGAGGACACGCGCCGGACCCGGGCCCTGGCCAAGGCGCTCGAGGTGGAGATCACCGGACGTGTGGTGAGTTTCTACGATCACGTCGAGGCGGCGCGAATCCCGTTGTTGCTGGACGAGATCGAGTCCGGTAAGACGGTCCTGCTGGTCACCGATGCGGGGATGCCCTCGGTCAGCGACCCCGGCTACCGGATGGTCGCGGCATGTATCGAACGGGATCTGCCGGTGACGTGCCTGCCCGGCCCCTCGGCCGTCACCACCGCGCTGGCCCTGTCCGGATTGCCGATGGAACGGTTCTGCTTCGACGGCTTCGCCCCGCGAAAGTCGGGGCAGCGCAAGCAGTGGCTCGCGACCCTGGTCACCGAGCCGCGCGCGGTGGTGTTCTTCGAGGCACCGCACCGGCTCGCCGACTGTCTGGCCGATGCGGCGGAGGTCCTCGGCCCCGAACGCCGGGCCGCGGTGTGCCGGGAGCTGACCAAGACCTACGAGGAGGTCGTGCGCGGCGGACTCGGTGAGCTGGCGGCATGGGCCGTCGAGGGTGCGCGCGGAGAGATCACGGTGGTGGTCGAAGGGGCGCAACCGGTCTCGGCCGATCCCGTCGATCTGGTGGACGAGGTGGAGGAACTGGTCGCCGACGGAATTCGCCTCAAGGACGCGTGCGCACAGGTCGCCGCGCGTGCGGGCGGGGTGTCGCGCCGCGAACTCTACGATGCGGTCCTGGCCGCCCGCGCGGAATAGTCCCGGGGCGCCCGCCTGCCGCGGTTCGGTGGCACCGTCGCCGCCGTGCCCGGCGCGAGCGCAGGAGCCTCGCTCGCTACGCGTGCACCGGTGCCGGCGCCAAACCCAGTGCGGCGTTGGCGAATTCGATGAAGGTGGGCGCTAATTCGGGTACGCGCTGTGCGCCGTCGCGGACCAGGACACGGCGGGTGCGCTCGCCGATGGCGTCGGGCACCAGCGCGATCAGCTCGTCCGACAGTTCCGGTATCCCGGGGTCCGCGGCGCGGGCCTTGTCGTGATATTTCCGGTACATGGTCGTGAACCGGTCCAGCGCCATGTCCCGGAAGTCGGTGCTCGCTTCGCCGACCAACAGAGATTCCACCAGGATCAGCCGCGCGAAATCCGGTTCGGACGCGATCACCGCGCAGAACGTGGTGATCACGGTGGCGATGCGGCAGCGCGGATCGGCATCCCGGGGCAGTTGTGCCAGTTCGTCGACGATCCGGGCGCGGATCATCTCCATACCCGTGTGGACAGCCTCGACGAAGCAATGTTCTTTGTTGCCGAAGTGTTCGTAGAAGGTGCTTCGCGATACGTGGGCACGGGCGACGATATCGGTGAGTGTCGTCGCGGAAAAGCCACGGGCGCCGACACATTCGACCATCGCGCCGATGAGTCGGCCCCGAGGGGTGCCGAGCGCCTGTGCGCGAACGCTGCGGTGGCGCTCGGCGAATTCCGCATCCATAACCGGCTCCGGTCGCCTACTTGGGTTCGATGTACTTCGGGAACACCGGCTCCGGCGCGGGTAGGGCCAGTCCGGCCTCGATCGGTGTGGCGATGTCGGCGAAGGTGCGCGCGGTCTGGCCGAGTTGGTCCAGAATCCGCCCGGCCGAACCCGGAATCACCGGCTGCACCAGGATCGACACGATCCGCAGCACCTCGAGGGTTACGTACAGCACGGTCGCCTCGCGGGCCACGTCCTCGGGCGTGCCCGATTTGGCCAGCGCCCACGGCTGCTGTGCGGAGAAGTACTTGTTCGTCTCGCCGAGGGTCAGCCAGATCGCCTCGAGCGCCAGATGTAGTTGCTGGCCGTCGAATTCGGTGCGGCAGCGCTCCAGCAAGCCGTTCGCGCGATCGAGCAGCTCCCGGTCGGCCTCGGTGAATTCGCCGGGAGTCGGGACGGTCGAATCGAAGTCGCGCGCCACCATCTTCAGGCTGCGCTGCACCAGATTGCCGTATTCGTTGGCCAGGTCGGTGTTGATCCGCCCGACGATGGCGTCGTGGCTGTAGGAACCGTCCTGGCCGTAGGAGATTTCGCGCAGCAGGAAGAACCGCACGGCGTCGAGGCCGTACTGGTCGACCAGCGCCAGCGGGTCCACCACATTGCCGACCGATTTCGACATCTTCTCGCCCTTGTTGAACAAGAAGCCGTGCACGAAAACGCGTTTCGGCAATTCGATACCCGCCGACATCAGGAAGGCCGGCCAATAGACGGTGTGGAACCGGGTGATGTCCTTGCCGATGATGTGCACATTCGCCGGCCAGAACCGTTGGAAGGCGGCCGAATCGGTATTCGGGAATCCGACACCGGTCAGATAGTTGGTGAGCGCGTCCACCCACACGTACATCACGTGCGCCGGATCACCGGGCACCGGCACACCCCAGTCGAAGGTGGTGCGCGAAATCGACAGATCCTTCAGGCCGGCCTTCACGTAGCTGACGATTTCGTTGCGCCGGGTGGCGGGCAGAATGAAATCCGGTGTGTTCTCGTACAGTTCGAGCAGCCGGTCCTGATATTTCGACAACCGGAAGAAGTAGTTCGACTCTTCGGTCCATTCCACCGGGGTCCGGGTTTCGGTCGCCAGTCGCGTCCCGTCCTCGGTGACGGTGGTCTCCTCCTCGGTGTAGAAGGCCTCGTCGCGCACCGAGTACCAGCCCGAATAGGTGTCGAGGTAGATATCGCCGTTGGCCTGCATACGCTCCCAGATCGCGATGCTGGCGGCGAGATGATCCTCGTCGGTGGTGCGGATGAATCGGTCGTAGGAAATGTCGAGCGCCTTGTCCATGCGTTCGAACACATCCGAATTGCGCGCGGCGTATTCCTCCACGGAGACGCCGGCGGCGCGCGCGGCCTGCTGCACCTTCTGGCCGTGCTCGTCGGTGCCGGTCATGAAGAACACGTCGTAGCCGTCGAGCCGCTTGAACCGGGCCAGCGTATCGGTGGAGATGTACTCGTAGGCATGGCCGATATGCGGCGCGCCGTTGGGGTAGGCGATCGCCGTGGTGATGTAGAAGGCCGGTGACGTGCGTTCGGGTGCGCTCATGGTGTGTCCACTCTAATCCGCCGCCGATAATCCCTCGCGTCGATATCCCGTCGTCCACTCCTCGCTCCCGCCGGGTTCACCTGCCGTCGGTGCGGTGTGTCTAATCTGGTCCGATGCCCGGTAAACGACCCGCACCCGAGCCGCCCGAACCGCTGTCGCCGTTGATCGACGCGCACACCCATCTCGATGCCTGCGGCGCCGAGGACGCGGAATCGGTTGCCGCCATGGTGGATCGGGCCGCCACGGTCGGTGTCGGCCGGGTGGTGACCATCGCCGACGACCTGGATGCCGCCCGCTTCGCCGTCGACGCCGCGCACTGGGATCCGCGTGTGTACGCCGCGGTCGCGTTGCATCCGACCCGGGCGAACGCGCTGGACGATGCGGCGCGCGCCGAACTGGAGAAGCTGGCCGCCGACCCCCGCGTGGTCGCCGTCGGCGAGACCGGGCTCGACTACTACTGGCCCGGCAAACTCGACGGCTGTGCCGATATCGAGGATCAGGTGGAGGGCTTCCGCTGGCATATCGACCTCGCGAAACGGCTGGGGAAGCCGTTGATGATCCACAACCGCGAGGCAGATCACGACGTGCTGGCGGTCCTGCTGGACGAGGGTGCGCCGGACACGGTGATCTTCCACTGCTTCTCCTCCGACGCCAATATGGCGCTGGCCTGTGTGGCCGAGGGGTATCTGCTCAGCTTCTCCGGGACGGTGAGCTTCAGGAACGCGCACGAATTGCGCGAGGCCGCGAAGCTGGTGCCGGACGAGCAGATCCTGGTGGAGACCGATGCGCCGTTCCTGACGCCGCACCCGTTCCGGGGCGCGCCGAACGAGCCGTACTGCCTGCCCTACATCGTGCGCGCCCTGGCCGAACTGCGCGAACAGGATCCCGCGGCACTGGCCGAGATCACGACCGCCAATGCCGAGCGGGTCTACCGGTTGCAGCGGGGCTGAGGCCGCACGCGTGCGGTGCGTCACATAACTCGCGACCGGAATGCGAGGTGTGCTCCAGTTCACTTACGATTGCGCGGTCGTGATATTTCCGGATCGTCGATATCGAATCGTGATGTGGAAATCCCCTGTTCCACGGCATGTAGTTGCCAGGGACTGACCCCCTCGTTATCGTATTGTGACCATGCCGGAGTTTCGGATATCCGCTCTCCAGCGGATCAACACGTCGCGCTCGCCGCTGCTCTACGCGGCGATCGCCGCGATGCTGATCACCCTGATCATCGGGGCGAGTCTGGCGATCGTCAGCCGCAAGACCGTCATCCTGGTCGTCGACGGTCAGCGCACGACCGTCACCACCATGGCCGCGAGTGTGAAGGGTGTGCTCAAGGCCGGCGGCTACAAGCTGGCCGGTAAGGACTCGGTGTCGCCGTCCGGGGATGCCGACGTCGTCAACGGTGCGACCATCACGCTCAATCGCGCCCGGCAGCTCTCGCTGACCTTCGACGGCAAGACCAAACAGGTGTGGACCACCGCGTACACCGTCGCCGACGCACTGACTCAACTGCAGCTGCCCGGCGACGTTTTCGTCTCGCCCTCGCGGCCCACCCCGCTGCCGCTGCAGGGCGCCGTGCTGGCTGTCACCAGCCCGCGCACGGTGCAGCTGTCCGACAACGGTGAACCGATGAGCTACGTGCGGCTGGCGGCGCCGACGGTCGGGGAGCTGCTGCAGGTACAGGGCGTGCCGCTGACCGGCGAGGACACCGTGGAGCCGGTGGCCGTCACCCCGCTGCACGACGGTATGAAGATCACCGTCACCCGCAAGCACACCGAGAAGGTCACCGAACGCGAACCTCTCGACCCGACCGAGAACGTCATCGAGGACACCGACCTCAACATGAGCCGGACCGTCGTCGAGAATCCCGGCAAGGCCGGGGTGCAGGACGTCACCTACGCCGTCTCGATCGTCAACGGCAAGGAAACCTCGCGTGAGGCCGTCGGGCATACCGTCGTCGTCCCCGCCCAGCCCAAGACCGTCCGCAAGGGCGCCAAGCCAGGTACAGAAGTTCCGCCCGTGCGCGACGGCGCGGTCTGGGACGCGCTGGCCAAGTGTGAATCCGGTGGCAACTGGGCGATCAATACCGGCAACGGGTATTTCGGCGGTATCCAGTTCGACCAGAGCACCTGGTCCCGGCAGGGCGGACTGAAGTACGCCGAGCGGCCGGATCTCGCCACCCGGGAAGAGCAGATCGCCATCGCCGAGGTGACGCGGGCCCGGCAGGGCTGGGGTGCCTGGCCCGCGTGCACGAGTCGCTTGGGGATCAGCTAGTCACATCAGGGCGCCGCCGTCGACGCGGATCTCCGAGCCGGTGATGTAGCGGCCGTCCTCGGAGGCGACCATGGCGACCACGCCGGCGACGTCGGCGGGTTCGCCCAGGGCGCCGCCGTTGAGCCAGCCGGTCAGGCGGGAGAAGAGGTTCCAGTCGGCGTCTTCGGGGGTTTTCAGATTGTTGGTGATTCCGCTGGTGATTCCGCCCGGGACGATGTTCACCGCGCGTAGGCCCTTCTGTGAATACTCCAGCGCGACCGCATGGGTCATCGCGTTCACCCCGCCCTTGGAGGCGGCATAGGCGGCCATATACGGATTCGCGCCGAGTGCCGCGGTGGAGGAGAAGTTCACGATCACCGGATGTTCGGACTGCAGCAGCGTCGGGATGGCCGCCTGCATCATCAGGAAGGTGCCGGTGAGGTTGATGCCGATCACCTGATTCCAGCTCTCGAACGCCATCTCGTGGGTGTGCGCGGTACGCATGATTCCGGCCGCGTTGACCAGCACGTCCAATCCGCCGAGATGGTCGACGGCCGCGGCGACGGCCGGGCGCACCGATTCCGGATCGGCCACGTCGACGGTGACCGTATGGAGCCGCTCGCGATCCGCGCCCACCTCCGCCACGGTCTCCTTCAGTCCGGGCTCGGAGATGTCGGCGCCCACCACATGCGCTCCCTCGGCGAGCATGCGCACCACGATGCCCCGCCCGATGCCCGAGCCCGCCCCGGTCACCACCACCCGTCGTCCCTCGTGCCTGCGTATCATTGCGGCCGTCCTCTCGTGCTGCTTCGGGTGCGGTGAGACCTGATGTGCCACCGCCTGTTCCGCGAGTACACCGAAACTAGAACGTGTATCAATTGACGTCAACGCTCCGCGACGCCCCGGCCTGGGGATTTCCGGACCGTGCGGTGTGTGCACCGTAAAATCAGCAGATCCCAGATGATGTGAGGTGCCATGCGGTTGTCGAAATGTTCGGCTCGAATGCGGTGGCCGCTCGTGGTCGCGGCCCTGTTCACCGCGTTGGCGCTCGGCTCGGTCGTCGCGGTGCCCGACGCCATTGCCGAGCCGGCCGGAACGACGGTGTCGGTCACCGCGCAGCCGGACGGCTGGCACGGTATGACCGGGGCGGCGCTACTCGACTATCGGACGACGACCTCGCGCGGTGAGCCCGTCCCCGCCAGCGGTGCGGTGTTCCTTCCGCCGGGCGAACCGCCCGCGGGTGGCTGGCCGGTGGTGGCCTACGACCACGGCACGAGCGGGCTCGGCATGGGATGCAGCGGCATCTCGAATCCGGGTACCGCGCCCTACCCGTCCGGCCGCGCCAAGGAAGACCGCATCCTGCAGTACTTCCAGTCCAAGGGATTCGCGGTGGTCGCGCCGGACTATCTCGGGCTGGGTGCGTTCGACACCGGTCCGCATCCGTATCTGGAACGGCAGTCCGAGGCGACCGCGACCATCGACCTGCTGCGGGCAGCGCGTGCGACCTATCCGCAGCTGTCGCGCACCTGGATCGCTGTCGGTGCGTCGCAGGGTGGTCAGGCCGCTCTGGGTACGGGTCATCTCCAGCAGAGCTATGCGCCCGACCTGGACTTCCGCGGGACCATCGCGGTCGACCCCGAATCGGATCTGGAGCACGTTCTGCCCATCGCCG
The DNA here is from genome assembly GCF_001665695.1 of Nocardia sp. 852002-51101_SCH5132738. NCBI lineage: Bacteria > Bacillati > Actinomycetota > Actinomycetes > Mycobacteriales > Nocardiaceae > Nocardia > Nocardia sp. 852002-51101_SCH5132738. The sequence goes on from NZ_LZML01000107.1 coordinate 18,683, forward strand.
GGCCGTGGGTGCCGAATATTCCGGAGATCGGCGACGGCAGCACCGCCTTCATCGCGGGAGTGCTCGTCGGAATGCGGGAAACCCGGCCCGATATCGACGTCGACAGCTATCTGAGCCCGCGTGGGCGCCAACTGCTCGACAGCATCGGCAGCCTGTGCCTGGACGGGATGATCGCGCAGGTCAACGGCGCATCGCTGGGCGATCTGCTGTCGCGGCCGCTGGGCGACCCGCGGTTCACGGCCGCGCTCACCGACTATCTGGCCGTGCCCACGAGCGGCTACGACGCTCCGATCCTGTTGCTGCTCAACGCCACCGACCGCACCGTGCCCTCGCCGCTGCACGCCGCGCTGGCCGCCCAGTTGGCCGCGAACGGCGTGGACTCGCAATCGGTGGTCGGCACCGGGCAGCACTGCGACCTGAATCCGCAGATGTGGGCGGCGATCGACGCGTTCGTCGCGCGGGTGCAGTCCACGCCGTACCGGCCCTAGCCGCACTGATACCTTGTCGGGCGTGTCCGAACCTGTGAGCGAAGCCCGTGGCCTGGCCGAACTGCTCGGTCCCGCCGAAGTGCGGGTGCTGGCGGAACGGTTCGGCGTGCGCCCGACCAAACAGCTCGGACAGAACTTCGTGCACGACGCCAACACTGTGCGGCGAATCGTCGCCACGGCCGGCGTCGGACGCGACGACGTGGTGCTCGAGGTCGGCCCCGGACTCGGCTCGCTGACCCTGGCACTGCTCGACGTCGTGGATCGGGTCGTCGCAGTGGAACTGGATCCGGTTCTCGCACAGCATCTTCCGGAAACCGTGTCCGACCGCGCCACCGGGCTCGCCGACCGGCTGACCGTGGTGCCCGGCGATGCGCTGCGCGTGTCGGCCACCGATATCCCCGGTGAGCCGACGGCGCTGGTCGCGAACCTGCCCTACAACGTAGCGGTACCCGTGCTCCTGCACCTGCTCGCCGAATTGCCCAGCATCCGAACGGCTTTGGTGATGGTTCAGGCCGAGGTGGCCGACCGGCTCTCCGCCGAACCCGGCTCCCGCATCTACGGCGTCCCGAGCGTGAAAGCCGGATTCTTCGGCGCCGTCCGCCGCGCGGGAGCCGTCGGCCGCCAGGTGTTCTGGCCGGTTCCGCAGGTGGAGTCGGGACTGGTCCGCATCGAGCGCTACACCGACCCACCGTGGTCGCTCGACACCGCCCACCGCGAGCGCGTGTTCGCCGTGGTCGACGCAGCTTTCGCGCAGCGCCGCAAGACATTACGCGCCGCCCTGGCGGGGTGGGCGGGATCACCCGCCGAGGCGGAACGGCGATTGGTCGCGGCGGGAATCGCGCCTACCGCGCGGGGGGAAACCCTCGACACAGCGGCCTTCGTACGCCTCGCCGAGCAGGGGTGACCAGAGCGGACATCGGCGCTGACGGACTCCGAACTTTTCGTGCAAACCTCGACGAAAATGTGCGAAAACCGCAAAAAGCGGCGAGGTTTGCGCGATTGGTGTGGCACCCGCGGTCAGACGAGCGCATCGTGGGCCGACCACCCCGGTACGGATAGGGAGCGGTCGTGACCGGCACCAGTCCGGACCAGCAAGTGCGGCGTGGGCCGCGCTGTAGCCGGTCGACACCTTTGCCGTGCTCATGCGGTATTTCGTGCGATAAGAAGGCGCTATTCGGAAATCGGTCCACCGGCTCGAACGACGGCTTCGTCGGTCAGAGCGATCTTTTCGCTGTGGCCGGCGGATTCGATGCGGACCGATACCGGTCCGGTGGCGGGGACGTCTTCCTCGGTGGGGAACCAGATGCGGCCCGACCGTGCCAGGATGAGCAGCCCGTCGTGGCTGCCGATCGGGGCGAATTCGGATAGTTGTGGCGGGAAGGGTGGGAGTTCGAAGGCCTCGGCGAGGTGGCGTACGGCCCGGCGCACGTCGGGCACGCCGATGCCGACCTCGCTGATCGACAACAGGTGCGGGGTTTCGCCCGGGCTGCCCGGGGTCGCTCGATCGGCCTGGCGCGCAATCAGTTCCAGCAGACTTCCGTCCGGCCCCCGGAAATACAGCGATCGAGAATCCCATCCTTCCGGGCCGTCGATGATGTCGGAACCGCCGACCGTGAGCAATTCGGTCCGCTGCCGCAACCAACGGCGGGCCAGGTCGAAGTCGTGTGGCGAGATGCCGAACGCGAGATGGTGCACGCCGTCGAAGGCGGCGCCCGCGGTCACCCTCAATCTGCTGGAGCCGATCTCGACGACAACACCGTCAGGCTGCGCGATCACCGGAAGCTCGAGCACGTCGCGGTAGAACTCCGCCGTGGCGTCGAGATGTGTTGTGGTGAGCTCGACTTCGAGGATCTTCATCGCGGCGCCCTTCGGTGGGAAACGGTCGCCTCCGACGCTAAAACCTGAACCGCGGTTAACGTCAAGATCAGGCAGCGGACCCGGGCAAAGGTGTGATGATCACATGCGACTCGGATCGTGTGGGCGGGAGTCCGCGGTCGGCAAGTCTTGTGACCGGGGTGCCGGCGCGGCGGTGGCGGGTGATCAGGACCGAGTAGGCGCAGAGGGACGCCATCACGGTGAATCCGCCGCTGACCAGTATGTTCTTATTTATCGAATTGCCGCTGACGAAGGGCGTGCCGATGGCGAGGAGTATCGAGCCCACCGCGCACAGTGCCAGGCTCGCCCGGAAGACCTGCTGTCTGTGGTCGTCGAGGGCGCGTGCGAGAAACATCGCGGCGATGCTGACGAACCAGATCACCAAACCGATCCCGAACAGGATGCTCATGTGGTCCCTGCCTTGTCCTCGTGCGCGGCCGGTCGCTGGGAAACAGGCCGACGCGACAGCGCATTCTTCTCTTCGGACGGAAAGTATGGCGGACCGGGGCGGGAACGCCGAATGTCCCGTCCGATCGGACGGGACATTCGGCGGATTCGTTCAGCGGAAGCGCCGCAGGCGCAGGCTGTTGCTCACCACGAACACACTCGACAGGGCCATGGCCGCACCCGCGAGCATCGGGTTGAGCAGTCCGGCCGCCGCCAGCGGAATCGCCGCCACGTTGTAGCCGAACGCCCAGAACAGGTTGCCCTTGATGGTGCGCAGGGTGGCCCGGGAGAGCCGGATCGCCGTGCCGACCGTCCGCAGATCGCCGCGGACGAGCGTGATGTCGCCGGCCTCGATCGCCACGTCGGTGCCGGTGCCCATCGCCAGGCCCAGGTCGGCCTGGGCGAGGGCGGCCGCGTCGTTGACGCCGTCGCCGACCATCGCGACGACCTTGCCCTGATCCTGCAGGCGCTTCACCACGTCGAGTTTGTCGGCGGGCAGCACCTCGGCGATCACCTCGTCGATGCCGACCTGATCGGCCACCGTGCGCGCGGTCGCGGCATTGTCACCGGTCAAGAGCACCGGCGTCAGTCCCAGCGACCGCATGTCCGCGATGGCCTCGGCGCTCGAGGCCTTGATCGCATCGGCGATGACCAGCACACCGCGCGCCTGCCCGTCCCAGGCCACCACGATCGCCGTACGCCCGGCGGTCTCGGCTTCGGACTTGGCCTGCGCCAACGACTCCGGCAGCGGGATCGACCAATCCGCGAGCAGTTCGGTGCGGCCGATCACGACCGCGCGCTCCCCGACCAGACCCTGCACGCCCTTACCGCCGTGGCTCACGAACTGCTGCACCGGCTCCTCGGCCAGACCCTGTTCGGCGGCGCCCCGCACCACCGCCCGGGCCACCGGGTGTTCGGATCCGTGTTCCACCGCCGCGGCGACGGCCAGCAGCTCGTCGCGATCCTGGCCCTCGGCCGGGATGACCTCGGCCAGCGACATGGTGCCGGTCGTGACCGTTCCGGTCTTGTCCAGCACGACGGTGTCGATGCGCCGGGTCGATTCCAGCACCTGCGGACCCTTGATCAGGACGCCGAGCTGGGCGCCCCGGCCGGTGCCGACCAGCAGTGCGGTAGGTGTGGCCAGGCCGAGCGCGCACGGGCAGGCGATGATCAGCACCGCGACCGCCGCGCCGAAGGCCACCGCCACCGCGGCGCCGCTGCCGAGCCAGAAGCCCAGTGTGGCAACCGAAATCGCGATCACGATCGGGACGAACACGCCGGCGACCCGGTCGGCCAGCCGCTGCACGGGCGCCTTGCCGTTCTGCGCCTCTTCCACCAGTGCGGCCATCTGCGCCAGCTGGGTGTCGGCGCCGATCCGGGTGGCCCGCACGGTCAGCACCCCGCCGGCGTTGACGGTCGCGCCGATCACCGGATCGCCCGGGCCCACCTCGACCGGCACCGATTCACCGGTCAGCATGCTCATGTCGATAGCCGAATTGCCGTCGGTGACCACACCGTCGGTGGCGACCTTCTCACCCGGACGCACCAGGAACACATCGTCGACGCGCAACTCCGACACCGGAATTCGGTGTTCGACGCCGTCGCGCAGTACCGCCACATCCTTGGCGCCGAGTTCCAGCAGCGCTCGCAGTGCCGAACCGGCCCGCTCCTTGGCACGGGTCTCGAAATACCGCCCGGCCAGGATGAAGACGATCACACCGGCCGCGACCTCGAAGTAGATGTTCGACGCCGACGCGGAGCGCTCGACCGCGAAGCTGAAGCCGTGCTTCATACCCGGCATTCCGGCATCGCCGAAGAACAGCGCGTACACCGACCACGAGTAGGCCGCCAGGGTGCCCAGCGAGATCAGGGTGTCCATGGTGGCGGTGGCGTGCCGGGCGTTGATCCACGCGGCGCGATGGAAGGCGGCGCCGCCCCAGAACACGACCGGCGTGGCCAGCGTCAGCGAAAGCCATTGCCAGTTCCGGAATTGCAGCGCCGGAATCATCGCCAGGGCGATGACCGGAAGCGCCAGCGCGAGGCTCACCAGCAGCCGATGCCGCAGTTGCCGTAGCGGCGAATCGGTGGAAACCTCTTCGGCCGCAGCGGTGTGCGCGGGACGCGTGTCGTGGACGGTGGCGGTGTAGCCGGTGTCGACGACACGTTCGATGAGTTGATCCGGCGTCACCGTTTCGGGGAAGCTGACCTTCGCCTTCTCGGTGGCGTAGTTGACCGTGGCGGTGACGCCCTCGATCCGGTTCAGTTTCTTCTCGATGCGTGCGGCGCAGGAGGCGCAGGTCATGCCACCGATATCCAGCTCGACGGAGCGCTCTGTCGTGGGCGCGCTCATTGGTGACCTCCTCCGTGCTCTCCGTTGTTGTGCTCGTTGTCGTGGTGCCCGCTCTGCTGCCCGGTTACCGCCTCGGCGGTGAATTCCGCCGTGTGAACCGCGCCGCCGTGGGCGAAGTCCAGGTAGAGCCGGAAGGCGCCGGTACTGGGCGCTTGGGCATGGAAGGCGACCCGCGGCCCGGCGGGTGTCGAGCCGACCTCTCCTTCGGGATGAACATGAAGGTAGGACAGATCGTTCCCGCGCAGTGCGACCAGATGCCCGTAGGCACCCAGATAGGGTTGCAGATCGGTGACCGGCCGCCCGTCGCGGGTGACGGTGAATCCCACCTCGCCGCCGGCGGTCGAGAGATCGCCGTCCATGCGAACCTGGTAGCCGTCGACGGTGGTGGTGCGCGAGACCGGCGGCAGGGGCCGATCGGCGGTCGCGCCGGTCACGGTGACGGTGCGGCTGAGTACCAGTTCATCCGGCGCCGCCGTGGGCCGGGAATCGGCGAAGATGCGATAGGTGCCCGGCTGGGCCCACGTCCAATCGATCGACCAGGTGCCGGTGTCGTCGCGGACCGGGTGCACGTGCCGGTATTCGGTGGTATCGGAGCGGACGGCGATCAGATGCAGGTCCTGCTCGTGCAGATCGGTGTACTGGGTGACCGGTGCGCCGTCGGGGCCGGTGATCCGGAATCGGAGGGTGCCGGGGGTCCGAGGTTCGGTAGGTGCGCTCACCTCGGAGAGGGTGTATCCCTCCTGGGTGGCCTGAAGTCCGGTGCCGTGGCCGGGGGCCGGCTCGGCCGGATCGCCCACCAGGGCGCCGATGCCGAGCGCGGCCCCGAACAGCACGACCAGTCCGCCGCCGAATGCCGCGAACTTCAGTCTGTCGTTCATTCAGCTCGCCACCTGATATCCCGCCTCGTCGACGGCGGCGACGACCTCGGCGTCCGTCAGCGGTGCGGCGGATTCGACCTGGACGCGGCCGGAGGCGAGGTCTACGTCGACGCTGGTGACGCCGTCGATCTTGCCGATCTCCTTCTGCACCGACGCCACGCAGTGGCCGCAGGTCATCCCGGTGACGGTGTAGGTGCTGGTAGCCATGATCGCTTCCTTCGCTCGGTCTTATACGGTGAGGGGGTATCCCCTGACATCACCGAACATACCCCCCATGGGTACCCGGCGCAAGGGGGACGACGGGGAATTTCGCCCGCGGTGGCGCGCATCTCCGGCGACACCCGTCTGCGCAGGTGATCGGCCTGGCGTCGGCCGGCAATTCGGCGTCGGCTGCCTGGCGCGGCGGCCGGTGTCCGGCGAGTCCCCAGCTGCGGGAGCCCCGCGTCGCGCGGCAAACCGACCGTTTGCCGCGCGGACGGATAACCTAGCCCCGTGCTGTCTGTAGTACCCAGTTCCGTGGTCGTCCGCGCCCCCTCCAAGGTGAACCTTCATCTGGGGGTCGATGACCTGCGTAGCGACGGATACCACGAACTGACCACGGTCTTCCAGGCGTTGTCGCTGGCCGACGATGTGCGGATCGCTCCGGCCGGATCGCTGGCCGTGACCGTGCACGGGGAGGGCGCCGCCCAGGTGCCCACCGATCGCACGAACCTGGTGTGGCAGGCCGCCGTCCGGCTCGGACATCTGGCCGGCCGCGCTCCGCTGGTGGAGATCGAGATCGAGAAGGGTATCCCGGTGGCCGGGGGGATGGCCGGCGGCAGCGCGGATGCCGCCGCGACGCTGGTGGGGCTCAACGAATTGTGGGGGCTGGAGATGTCGCGCGACCAGTTGGCCGAGGTCGCGGCCGAACTCGGCAGCGATGTGCCCTTCGCGCTGCACGGCGGCACCGCACTGGGCCGCGGCCGTGGCGAGAAACTGCTTCCGGTGTTGTCGCGCAACACTTTTCACTGGGTGCTGGCATTGGCGAAGGAGGGGCTGTCGACGCCGAAGGTGTTCGGCGAACTGGACCGGTTGCGCGAGAACGGCGATCCGCCGCGCCTCGGCGACCCGCAGGAATTGCTGCAGGCGTTGGCCTCCGGCGACCCCACCCAGCTCGCGCCCCTGCTCGGCAACGATCTGCAGGCCGCCGCCCTGTCGCTGAATCCGGCCCTGCGCCGCACCCTGCGTGCCGGCGTCGAGGCGGGCGCCCTCGCCGGAATCGTCTCCGGTTCGGGGCCCACCTGTGCCTTCCTGTGCGGTAGTGAGGACGATGCGGTGGAGGTCTCGGCCGAACTCTCCGGCGCCGGGGTGTGCCGCAGCGTCCGCACCGCGACCGGTCCGGTGCCCGGTGCGCGTGTGCTGGCCGACGGGCGTCACTGACCGGACGTGACGAGCCGGCGCCGATCGTCGCGTGCGGGTCGGCGCCGGCCGGTAGCTACGTACGACCGTTCAGCTGAGAGTGTCGGCGAGGCGGTCGACCTGTTCCGGGTCTCGCCCGTAGCAGTAGAAGATCACTTCGTCGGCGCCCAGATCGGCGAATTGCTTTGTGACCGTGCGGATCTGCTCCGGTGTGGTGAGCATGCCCTCGACCATGTTCGCGCCGTAGTCGCTGAAGGCGTAGTACGCCGACATGGCGGCGCGGGCGTCGTCGATGACGTGCCGCGGACCCAGGGCCACGTTGACCTGCGCGACGATGCGCGGTGAACCCGGGCGATCGTAGTCGCGCCAGAACCGCCGCACGGTGTCGAACAGGCCCGGCGCCCACGAGGGTGCGGCCGCGGCGAGGAATCCGCCGCCGCAGCGTGCGACGCGTTCCAGCGCGGCGGGCTGGAATCCGCCGAACAGCAGTTCCGGACCGCCGGAGGTGTGCGGCAGCGGGCCGATCGCGGCGCAATTCTCGCTGTAGGGTTCACCGGACCAGAGTCTGCGCATCGTCGCGATCTGCTCGTCCAATCGCTTTCCGCGCGTGCGCAATTGCGTCCCGGACGCTTCATGGTCGTCGGCGCGGCCGCCGACACCGAGCCCCAGGGTGAATCGGCCGCCCGAGAGCCGGTCGAGGGTGGCGACCTGTTTCGCGAGCAGCGCGGTCTCCCGCAGTGGCGCGAGGAGCACTTCGGTCTGCAATCGGATCCGCTGCGTCGCACCGGCCAGATGCGCAAGTGTCACAAGGGGTTCCGGATTGTCGTAGACCAGTCGATCGAGCAGTCCGAGGGTGGAGAACGGGCCCGATTCGGCCCGCTCGGCCCATGCGACGAGTGACTGTGGGGCGGCGATCGGCAGCCCGATGCCGACCTTCACGCCGTGGGCTGTGCGCAGTGCGTCCGGCTGCCCGGAACTGTCGCCGGACGACGAGGTGGCAATGGCGGATGACGAGTCGGTCATGAGAATCCTCCGAATGTGGGGTCGGCAAATCAGCGCCGCCCACTCCGCGCCCTCACGAGGCGGGGCTCCGCACTACGGCCATACTTCTGGAGAGCCCATTTGGATTGCCCGCAGAGTACCTATGCCTCAACCTTTTTCGCAACCGCGATCCATGTGTGGAGCCACGCGGTACCGCTGCGGTTCGGTCCGTCGGCAGGGGAGGGAAACGGCCACACTGGGGTGGCTGCGGGTAAACGCGAAGCCGAGATCTGCGTGCATGTGGTGACCGCGTCGCCGCCCGCGTGCGTGGCCTCGAGATCGGCATACGCCTGTGGCTGGGGGACCGGTCTGCGTGGGCTCCGAGATCGGCGTGCTGGTGTAGCCGGAGGCCGACCCGCGCGTGCGGTCCGCGTCTCCCGCGAGCTCCATGGAACGCACCGCCGGTGGTCGCCGTCAGGGCGGCGTATTCGGAGAGCGCGGGCTCGCGCCCGGCTCACCCGCGCCGGAAGTGCGCACCCTCGTGCCGTAACCTTCACGGGTGAAGCCGACGGGCGTGGTCCCGCCGCTGCGGGAGCGCAGCCGGCGCGCGCGACGCGGCCGGATCCGCCGAGCTCGTGGCACACCCGGAGGCCCCGCCATACTCGGAGAGGACTGACCCCTTGGCGAATCTGATCAATCTGGAGCAGGTCCACAAGAGCTTCGGAATCACCCCGCTGCTGGACAATGTGTCCCTCGGCGTGCAGGAGGGTGAGCGGATCGGGGTCGTCGGTCTCAACGGCGGGGGGAAGACCACACTGCTCGAGGTGCTGACCGGGCTCGAGCAGCCCGACAGCGGGCGGGTGAGCCGGATCAACGGCCTGCGCATGGCGGCGGTGACTCAGCGCGGTGTGCTGCCGGAAGGGGCCACCGTCGGCGAGGTGGTGCTGGCCGGGCTCGCCGAGGACGCGCGCACGGACGGCGTCGCCGAACACGAGTGGGCCGCCAATCCGCGCATCCGCAGCGTGCTCGACGGTATCGGCATCGCGGATCTGGGCATGGACACCTCGGTCGCGAATCTGTCCGGTGGCGAGCGCCGCCGTGTGGCGCTGGCCGCCGCGCTGGTGCGCGAACTTGATCTGCTGGTCCTCGACGAGCCCACCAACCACCTCGACGTCGAGGGTGTGCAGTGGCTGGCCGAACATCTGCTGGGGCGCCGCAGCGCACTCGTGGTGGTCACCCACGATCGCTGGTTCCTCGACACCGTCGCCACCCGCACCTGGGAAGTGGTGGGCGGCAAGGTCGAAAGCTATGAGGGCGGCTACAACGACTGGATCTTCGCCCGCGCCGAGCGGGCCCGCCAGGCCGATGCCACCGAGGCACGCCGCCGCAATCTGGCCCGCAAGGAATTGGCCTGGCTGCGTCGCGGACCGCAGGCCCGTACCTCGAAGCCACGCTACCGAGTCGAGGCCGCCGAGGCCCTGATCGCCGATGTGCCGCCGCCGCGCGACACCGTGCAGCTGGCCTCCTTCGCACGGAAACGCCTGGGCCGCGTGGTGATCGAACTCGAGGACGCCACCCTCACCACCCCCGACGGCCGCGAATTGGTGCGCGATCTGACCTGGCGGTTGGCGCCGGGAGAGCGGGTCGGCCTGGTCGGGGTGAACGGATCGGGCAAGACCACCCTGTTGCGCGCTCTCGCCGGTGACGCGGAACCGGCGGCCGGTAAGCGGATTCAGGGCCAGACCGTCCGGATCGGCTGGCTGCGGCAGGAACTCGACGATCTACCCACCGACATGCGGGTGCTGGAAGCGGTGTCCGATGTCGCCGAGCGAACCTGGCTGGGAGACAAGGAGATCAGCGCCGGGCAGCTCGCCGAGCGGCTCGGATTCACACCGGCCAAACAGCGCACTCCGGTCGGTGACCTGTCCGGCGGTGAGCGCCGCCGCCTGCAACTGACCCGCATCCTGATGAGTGAGCCGAACGTCCTGCTGCTCGACGAGCCCACCAACGACCTCGATATCGACACCCTGCAGCAACTCGAGGACCTGCTCGACGGCTGGCCCGGCACCCTGGTCGTGATCAGCCACGACCGGTATCTGATCGAGCGCATCAGCGACTCCACCTGGGCGCTGTTCGGCGACGGCAAGCTCACCAACCTGCCCGGCGGGATCGAGGAGTACCTGCGTCGCCGCGCGGCCCTCGCCGACACCGCGCGCCGCCCCACCGGAACCTCCACGCCGACCGAAACTTCCGCTCCCGCAACCGATTCCGCCGCCTACCGCGCCGCGCGCAAGGAGTTCGGCCGGCTGGAGCGGACCCTGGAGAAACTCGGCGAGCGGGAGGAACGCCTGCACACCGCACTGGCCGAAGCCGCCACCGATCCGGAGAAGCTGGTGAGCCTCGGCGCGGAACTGAAGCAGGTGCAGGCCGAGAAGGAATCAACCGAGATGCGCTGGTTGGAACTCGCCGAAGAGGTGGGGTAGGCAGTTACGACCGTCGGCGGCGGCCGGGGCCTCCGGCCTCACCACAGGTGCAGGAAGTCCCGAACGTCGTCGTATCCGTCGAGAGCCCGGCCGTCGACATCCGAAGGGTCCGCTTCGGCCCGGGCCGCAAGGGATTTCACCAGCGCCACGGCGTCGACACCGAGGTGGCCGAATCGTCGCGCGGTGTGCCCCAGGCACAGTACGGCCAGCCCGAGCAGTGGACTTCCCGAGACTGCGCGCGTCCCGACCTGCATACACCAGTGTTCGACAAAATCTCGGTCCTCGTCGTTCAACGCGCTTCCGACCAGGACGTCCGCGGCCTCCCCTTCGGCGGTGCGATCGCGCAGGGCCCGCTCCAATGTCTCGACCACGACCGCATGCGGTAGCGCGGGCGGGTTGTGGAATGTCCGATGAGTGTGCGCGGTGGTTCTATCGCGTTTCAGAGCGCGTGGCCCAGTGGCGGCACCGGCAGGCACGCACAGGTGAAATCCGTGCCGAACGAGGTGAGCGCGATGCTGCGGTAGGCGACCTTGGTGCCGAATCCGCGCTTGAGCAACCGCCGCACCTCGGGCTGTGATTCGAGCAACTGATAGCGGGCCGGGTTGTCCAGTTGATCGCCCTCGACGGTGATGAGGCCGAGGCGGCGCAGATTGGTCAGATAGGTGATCGCCCGGTCGGGGAAGCGCAGCGCCGCGGTCTCGCCGATCAGCGACATGCCGACCTCGATGCGCTGGGTGCCCGAACTCAACGGCCGCCCGGTGCGGATGTCGAGCGCCGGCTGCGGCCCGTCGAGGTAGAGGAAGCGCAGGATCCGGGCCTCGTCGGGAGCCAGTTCGGCGAGGATGCGCGCGAAGGCCGGATGGTCGCTGTCCTCGCAGTGCACATCGGCCGAGCGGCGCAGCAGTTCGGCGCCGCGATCGCGCAGGCTCGGCGCCGAGCCGGTGGGGGCGCCCGCGGGTGCGGCATCGATACCGAGCGCCCGCCGCACCGAGTCGCGAACCTGCTCGCCGGCCTCGGAGAGCACATGCCGCGGCGGCTGCCCGGACATGCTGCCGCGCACCACCGTGGCCGTCACCCCCACTGCGGTGCCCAGGCCCCAGGCCGCGGCCTCGGTCACCGCGGAGAGCGCCACCCGCACCACACCGGTCGTGGTGCGCACGGGACCCGCCCAGCCCGGGCGGGCATCCTCGGACAGCATCAATTCGGCCGACCGGCGCGCGACGAGGTCGGTGGAGCGTGCGTCCGGGTCGGGGAAGACCGTCTCGATTTCGGTCGCACCGGTACCGGCCGCCGCGTCGGCGCCGGATTCGGCCACCACCTCGGCGTATTCGATCGAAAACTCGGCGCCGTCACCGGTTTCCGGCGCGGATCCGCTCACAGCCATACGTTCGCTACTTCCGTTCCGAAGATCAGAAGATGAGCGTAACCGGCGATGAGCCCCAGCACACCGCCATGGACGAACAAAAGCCACTCGTCCTGTTTGATCGCCGCGCGCAGCATGTCGACGAAGTCCGGCGGTTTCAGCGCCGCCATCTGCTTGGCGATGTACTGGCTGACCTGCCGGCTCTGCTGGGCGTTGAATCCGGGATCGGCGAAGGCGGCCGGTGCCAGCGATTTGGCCTCGTCGGTGAAGCGGTTCTGCAGGGTCGCGTAGTCGCGACTGCCGATCACGAACTTCAGCGCCCCCCGCATCGGCCCGAGCGCGCGGTCGGTGGCCGGGCGCAGGGTGTCCTCGAGAACCTGCATGGTGCGGTCCGAGCGCGGGCCGTTCAGCAGTTCGTCACCGACATTGGCGATCGTGATGATCTGGGTGGCCACCAATTCGGCATAGCCCTCGGTGATTTCGGGCTGCCGCTTGATCAGCAGACCCTGCCGCCACGGGCACCACCACTTCGGATAGGCGGGTTCGAAGATCATGTTGAGCCCGATCCAGTTGACCACCCAGCCGATGATCACACCGCCGACCGGCAGCACCACCAGCGGCGACCAATGCGTCAGATGCAGCACCGCGACGAGCACCAGACCCATCGGCGCGCCGAAATAGAAGCCGAAGTTCTGCATGAACCGCAACTCCTTGGCGCCCAGCACCTGAAATACGGTGTTGAGCAACTGCGGCCGCGATTGGAAATATCGGATCACCATCTGTTTGACATCGAGCAGTTGTTCGATGTTCGACCCGAGTTCGTCGGTCAGTTCCTTGAGGATATCCGGAAGTTGTTCCCGGACCCGCTCGTGTACCAACTCCCGGACCTGCGCGGGCAGGTTGTACCAGAGCTGCGGATGTTCCCGGCGGGCAATCTCCTCGACGATGTCGCGGATCTGCGACTGCGCCATATCGGTCAGATGCGCGGCCAGTTCATCGGGCTCCAGTTCGCGATAGAAGTCGGCGACGCTGCCGAGTTTCGAGAGCCCTTTGTCGACCGCGATCGAGGCCATCTTGTCCGCGCGCGAGGGCACGATTCCCTGCCAGCCCATGCGGCCGTCGTACTGCAGCAGCGGCAGCACCTGAATGCGCTTGGGAAGATAGGGGAACAACCATTTCAGACCCGGTACCCGAAACCCGTGAAAGCGTAGCGGCTTGAACAGCATCAGGATGCCGGTCCAGTTGGTGATATAGCCGATGACACCCGTGAAGAGGGGGATCGTGATCAGTTCCAGCAAAATCGTCGGGTGAAAACCCAGCAAACTATCCAGCACGACACCCTCCTGCCGACCCCTTACCGGTGACCGCCGTCACACCGGCACTACAACGTACCCCGTCGGCCAGGCGAACCTTACTGTGAATTCCGGAAACGGGTCCAATTGGCGGCTGTAGCGACGCGGCCGGAGGCGGCAGCCTGCGTAACCACGGAGGCCGCCGCGGAAGTCGCCATCCAATTCGGGTTGGAAGCCGCTACACGGTAGCGTATCGGCGGAGACTTCGATCACATCGTGCGATCGGAATGTCGCACCGGACAGCGGCAGCCGCAAGAATGACCGGAACCACATTCATGCCGCTATCGCTGTGCGGGTGTCGGCGCTCATGGCCGAGAGCCGCCGAACATGGCCGGTGGCCTTCGGGGTGCGGTAAGAATATGTGAGCGGATTCGTTCACCTGGCGATATTCGGAGAATGACGTGACAGACGACAGGACCGGACAGGATGTGGTCCGACCCGGTTCCCGCGCTGTGGAACGCAGCTCGGACGTGGAGAAGCGGCAGATCAGCAACGAAGCCCGCATGATCCGCGGCGTCTTCCGGGCTGCCGGCCTGGCAGCCGGGACCGCGGTCCGCGGCGGCCAGTGGGCCGTCGGCACCGGTCTGGAGGTCACCAAGCAGATCGCCCAGGCCGCGCTGGACGGCGAATCCTCCACCGAGATCGCCGAACGCACCGGAGCCGCACTGCAGTCCGTCGCCCGCAGCGTCCTCGGCGTCACCGAGGGTTCGGTGCGCGAGATCGTCAGCTACGTCCCCACCAACGGCCAGGCGCCCGGCCCGTCGACCGGCGGGCTGGTCCGCTCCTCGACCCTGGTCGATCTGCGCCGCCGCGGCGACAATCTGCTCGCGCGCTCGGCCGATGTGTACTTCACCGAGGAAGTCCATCCGGCCTACGACCGCATTCTCGATCAGCTGTCCTCGGACGAGGCGCGGATTCTGCGGTTCATGGCCATCAACGGCCCGCAGCCCTCGGTCGACGTGCGCACCAACCGGCCGCTGGGGATCGGTTCCGAGCTGGTCGCGGGAGATCTGACCTCGGTGCCGGAGCAGGCCGGCGTGCGGTATCCGGACCGGTCGCGGCTGTATTTGATCAACCTGAACCGGCTCGGTCTGCTGACCACTTCCGACGATCCGGTGGTGTTGAGCCGTTATATGGTGCTCGAGGTCCAGCCGATCGTGGAATCGGCGCTCAAGCAGGCCGGCCGGGTGCCCAAGATCGTGCGAAAGAGCTTGCGCCTCACCGAATTCGGCGAGGACTTCTGCAAGACCTGCTTCACCATCAACGGGTCCTGACCCGCGGCCGCCGGTCAACGCTGTGTAGCGATACGATACAGATTTTCCGATCTGCGCAGATTCGCCGGATCCGGTGGGATTGTTGAGGTATGGATTCCGATGCCGTCTCCGCGATCAGCCGGCTGAAGTTCCGGTACCTGAGAGCACTCGACACCAAATCGTGGGAAGACTTCGCCGACACGATGATCCCGGAGGCGACGGCGACCTACAGCGAGTACCTGCAGTTCGAGTCGCGTGATGCGTTCCTGGCGTTCATGCGCAATACCCTCGGGCCCCACGTCATCACCGAACATCGGTGCGACCATCCCGAGATCGATATCGACGGCGATTCGGCGACCGGCACCTGGTACCTGGCCGACACCGTGCTCATTCCCGGTCACAACATGCTGCTGCGCGGGGCGGCGTTCTACAACGACCGGTATGTGCGCTGCGACGACGGCCAGTGGCGTATCGCCCACACCGGATACGAGCGGACCTACGAGGTGGTGCTGTCGCTGTCGGACCTGCCGAGTCTGCGCCTGACCGCCAGCCGGTGGGGCGTGATCACCGGTGAACCGGGTTCGGTGCCCGATATCCCGGCCGTGGTGTCGAATATCGAGGACACTCCGGGCGGGTCGGTCGAGGAAGAACCGGACGAGGCGATCGGCTGAGTTTTCGGCGACGGCTTCGCCGACGCGGGTTTTCGGCCCCCTGGGCCTCGATTTTTCCCTCCTCCGCTCAGTCGCTGCGCTCCCTCGCTCCGTCAGTCCAAAATCGAGGCGGGCCGAAAACCACCAAGGTCTACGATGCGCCAATGGTGAACCGGCCAGTACCGGTTCATCGGCGATCTGGCGGGGCCCTGCGTGATCCGGCCACGCAGTCAGTCCGCGGTCGCGACGAGGGGTTCCAGGGTCAGGCCCGACATTTCCTTCTCGATGTACTGCAGCCGCCACTTGTCGCTGAACAGGGCCAGGATCACGCCGTCGGTGCGGGTGAAGACCTCGACACCGCGCTGGCGGTCCAGCTCCGGCGAGGAGGCGGCGTCGGTGCGCCGGGCCAGCTGATAGGGCAGGAAGTCCAGCTGCGTTTCGACGTTGAATTCGGCCTGCATGCGGGCGGTGACCACCTCGAACTGCATCGGGCCGACCGCCGCCAGCACCGGAGAGGCGTCGCCGCGCAGATCGTTGCGCAGCACCTGCACCACGCCCTCGGAGTCGAGCTGATCGATGGCCTTGCGGAACTGCTTGTACTTGCCCGCGCTACGCGCGCGCAGGGTGGCGAAATGTTCCGGCGCGAAGGACGGAATCGGCGGGAACTCCACCTTTTTGTCCACGAACAGCGTGTGCCCGGGGGCGAGGGCGGTCGCGTTGACCAGACCGACCACATCGCCGGGGTAGGCGGTGTCGACGGTGGCGCGTTCGCGGCCGAAGACGGTGAGCGCGTATTTGGTCGCGAACGGGCGTCCGGTCTGGGCGTGCGTGACGACCATGCCGCGCTCGAATTCTCCGGAGACGATGCGCATGAACGCCAGCCGGTCGCGATGCGCGGCGTCCATACCGGCCTGCACCTTGAAGACGACCGCGCTGAACGGGTCGGCCGGCTGTCGCGGTGCGCCATCGACGTCGGCGCGCGGGCCGGGCGGCGGGGCCAGCGCCACCAGGGTGTCGAGCAGTTGGCGCACGCCGAAGTTCAGCATCGCCGAGGCGTAGATGACCGGTGAGGTCTGCCCGGCGAGGAACAGTTCCTGATCGTGGTCCTGGCCGGTGGCCGAGAGCAGTTCGCTCTCCTCGGCCGCGGTCTCCCACGGTTCGCCCTCGCGAGCGGCGGCCTGCTCGGGCGAATACGACTCCTCCGGCGCGATGGTCGCGCCACCCGCGGTGCGGGTGAAGTGGATGTATTCGGTGGCGGCGCCCTCGGGACCGCGGCGCAGCAGGCCGCGGAAATCACCCGCGATGCCGACCGGCAGGAACAGCGGCGTGGGGGTCAGGCCGATTCGCTCGCTGATCTCGTCGAGCAGTTCCAGCGGCGCCCGTCCCGGGCGGTCCCACTTGTTGATCACGGTGATCACCGGGATGCCGCGGTGGCGGCAGACCTGGAACAGTTTGAGGGTCTGCGGCTCCAGGCCCTTGGCGGCATCGATGAGCATGACCGCGGCGTCGACGGCCGTCAGCACCCGGTAGGTGTCCTCGGAGAAATCGGAGTGGCCGGGCGTGTCGACCAGATTGATCACGCACTCGCCGTACTCGAACTGCAGCGCCGTCGAGCTGACGGAAATACCGCGTGCCTTCTCCATTTCCATCCAGTCGGAAACGGTGGATCTCCGGCCGGATTTTCCGTGGATGGCGCCGGCCTCGGAAATCATCTTCGCGTGCAGGGCCAGGGCCTCGGTGAGCGTCGATTTACCCGCGTCGGGATGGGAGATCACCGCGAAGGTGCGCCGCCGTTCCGCCTCCTGCGCCACCCGCCCGGATGTGGTCGTGCTGGCTGAGGGGGAATTCACCGATCGGCTCCTCTTCGCGGGACAGGGCAAAGCATCAGAATACGGGAACAGGCCCGTCCGGCCCGCGCCGGGCGGCCAGTGCCGTGGGGAAAGCCGCCGGTCAGGGCCGGTGTGCTGGGCATCCGGTAGGTGCCAGGTCAGTCGGCCGGGTGTCGGGCGACCGTTCGCAGCACCAGCCGGCGCGGCGGTCGAGATTCTGGAATCCGGCGGGGTGTGGGGCATTCATCCGGAAGGGACCCGCTCGCCGGACGGCCGGGTCTATCGCGGCCGCACCGGGGTGATCCGGGTGGCGATGCGTTCCGGCCGCCGCTACGTGGATTGCCATGCCGCGCACTTCCGCGCCGAATCCGCCTGAACCGGCCGGGGCCGACGATGGACCGGTGTCCGTTCGGCGTGCAATACCGCATCGGGGTGCGGCGCGGAAGCGGTTTCCGCTACATGCTATTGTTCTCAGGTTGTCTCGGCGAGGGTGTCGCACCCAGTGCACACCGTGATCGACGCGGCTCGGCTTCCGGCCGTTGTCGTGCGGTCATCGCCCGACGAGCAGACCCTTTCGCCAGGGCCGTCCGAATCAGGACAGTACCTGGCCAGCACACCGTCCGCCCCGGAAAGCCGTAGGAGAGTATTTCAGTCATGTCCGACGTCAGCGTCCTCGCAGCTCAGACCCGCACCGAATTCGGCAAGGGCGCCGCGCGCCGCACCCGTCGCGACGGCAACGTTCCCGCCGTCCTGTACGGCCACGGTGAGGCGCCGAAGCACCTGGCGGTCAACGCCCAGGCCTTCGCCGCGATCCTGCGCGAGCACGGCACCAACGCCGTGCTGGAGCTGGAGATCGACGGCAAGAAGGAGGTGGCGATGACCAAGTCGGTGGTCGTGCACCCCATCCGCCGCTACATCGAGCACGCCGACCTGCTGATCGTCAAGCGCGGCGAGAAGGTCGTCGTCGACGTGCCGGTCGTCCTCACCGGCGATGCCGCCGCGGGAACCCTGGTCACCCAGGAGGCTACCGTGCTGTCGGTCGAGGCCGAGGCCATGAAGCTGCCCGAGTCCATCGAAATCTCGATCGAGGGCGTCGAGGCCGGCACCCAGATCACCGCCGGCGAGATCGAACTGCCGAAGGGCACCACCCTGGCCGGTGACCCGGAGGCCCTGATCGTCAACATCATCGTCGCTCCGGCCGCCGAGGCCGTCGAGGGCGAGGGTGCGGGCGAGGCCGAGGGTGAGGCCGAGAGCGCCGAATAATTCGGTCGCTCAACGGATTTCGATGACGGAATCTGATGACGGAATCTACTGCCCCCGCGCTCGTGGTGGGCTTGGGTAATCCTGGGCCCGAATACGAGCGCACCAGGCACAATGCCGGTTTCCTGGTCGCCGATGTGCTCGCCGAGCGCATCGGCGGCCGGTTCACCGTGCACAAGAAGTCGGGCGCCGATCTGCTCGAGGCCCGGCTCGACGGGCGCAAGATACTGCTGGCCAAGCCGCGTACCTACATGAATCTGTCCGGCCGCCCCGTCGCGGCGCTGGCCCGGTTCTTCTCGGTTCCGCCCACCGAGGTCATCGTCGTGCACGACGAACTGGATCTGCCCTTCGGCAGCATCCGGCTCAAACGTGGTGGCGGCGAAGGCGGTCACAACGGGCTGCGTTCGATCTCGAATGCCCTGTCCACCAAGGACTATCTGCGGGTCCGGTTCGGCGTGGGCCGCCCGCCCGGCCGGCAGGATCCGGCCGATTTCGTACTCAAACCGTTCTCCGCGCCCGAGCGCAAAGAGGTTCCGGTGCTGGTCGAACAGACCGCCGACGCGGTGGAGTTGCTGTTGCGGGTGGGGCTGGAAACCGCCCAGAACCAACTGCATTGAGCGATCTCTGCGAAGATCGGTGGCCGTGCAGGACTACACGACGATTTTCGATCGGTATCGGGGCACGCTACTGGGCGGGGCGGTCGGTGATGCCCTGGGCTGGCCGATCGAATTCCTGAAGCTGGAACAGATCCGGGATCGGTTCGGTCCCGACGGGCTCACCGGATTCGCCCCAGCGGCAGACGAATCCGCGCCCCGGCAGATCACCGACGACACCCAGATGACGCTGTTCACCGCCGAGGGGCTGTTGCGGTGCGTGCCGGGTGCGGATCCGGCACCCGCTCTGCGTGGTGCCTATCTGCGCTGGCTGCGGACCCAACGCGAACACGCGCCCGACGCACGCCCCGACGGCTGGCTGGCGAGTCTGCCGTATCTGTACGCGGTGCGCGCACCGGGCAACGCGTGCATGGGCGGGCTGAATCGGCAGGCGCGGAGCTATCGCGAACCCCATCCCTTCGGCGTCCCGGGTCCGGTGAACGAGGACTCCAAGGGTTGCGGGACGGTCATGCGGTCCGCCCCGTTCGGATTGGCCGCCCTCGGACCCGAGGCCGCCTTCCAGGCGTCGGCCCGGTGTGCCCAGCTCACCCACGGCCATCCCACCGGATATCTGGCCGCCGGCGCCTTCGCCGCGCTGATCGACCGGCTCGTCAACGGCGCCGATCTGCGAACCGCGGTGCAGGACACCACGAGTCAGGTGGAGGCGGTCGCCGGTGGTGCGGAAACCGCCGCCGCCCTGCGCAAGGCCGTGGCCACCGCGGACGCGGGGCCCGCCACCTCCGAAGGGGTCGAACAGGTCGGTGCGGGCTGGGTGGCCGAGGAATGCCTGGCCATCGGCGTCTACTGCGCGCTGGACGCCGAGCGGACCGGGGACCTGCGCCGCGCATTCCTGTTGTCGGTCAACCACTCCGGCGATTCCGATTCCACCGGTTCCGTGGCCGGCAACATCCTCGGCGCCCGTCACGGCCTCGACGCGCTACCGCTGGATTGGTGCGGTGCGGTCGAGGGCCGCGACGATCTGGCCCGCGTCGCCGACGATCTGGTCGCCGCCTTCGTGTACCGCGACCGGACCCCGCTCGGCGACCGCTATCCGCTGGACGCCTCGGAAGATCCGGTACCGCAGCAACTCTCGTGACGATCAGTTCAGGTGCGCCGCGGTGGCCGAGCGGCGCAGCTTCCCCGAGGACGTCTTCGGCAGCGCTCCCGGGCCCAGGACGGTGACGCTGCGCGGGCGGGCGCCGACCGCGCTGAAGACCTCGTGGACGACCTCGTGCTCGATCCGGCGCACCACCTCGGGATCCTGGAAGTCGTTGCTCTCCACCACGACCGCGAAACTCTCGCGCTTCTGCCCGGCGTCCAGGCGGACCGCGACCGCGTTGCCCGGCCGCACGCCGGCGACGCGCAGCGCGGCGCGTTCGATATCGGTCGGGAAGATGTTGCGACCGCCCATGATGATCACGTCCTTGATCCGGCCGCAGACCACCACCGAACCGTCCTCGGTCACATAGCCGATATCGCCGGTGTCGAGCCAGCCCTCGGCGTCGCGCGCGGGCCGGAAACCCTCGACGGTCACATAGCCCGCGGTGACCGCGGGTCCGCGCACCTCGAGCACACCCACGGTTCGGGTCGGCAACGGCCGGTGCTCGTCGTCGACCACCCGGATCTCCAGATTGTCCACCGGTCGGCCGAGCAGAGGCAGGCGGCGCAGATTGCCGTGGTGGGCCGGCGCATCCGTCACCGGAACCGCCTTGCCGAGCGCTTCGAGCAGATCCGCGTCGACGAGGTCGACGACCTGCCCGACGCCCGGATCCGGAATCGACACCGCCAGTGTCGTTTCGGCCATGCCGTACACCGGCGTGAGCGCGGACGCGCTGAGCCCGAAGCGTTTTCCGGCCGCGGCCAGGGCCTCCATGGTGTCGGGATCGACCGGTTCGGCGCCGTTCCACATGTATCGCACACTGCTCAGATCCACGCTCCCGTCCTCGGCGCGCGCCAAGCGGCGGGTCAGCAGCGAATAGGCGAAATTGGGTGCGGCGGTGACCGTTCCGCGGTACTTCGAGATCAGTTCGGCCCACAGGATCGGCCGCCGCAGGAAGTCCATCGGCGTCACACAGACCACCTCGGCGCCCAATTGCATCGGGACGCTGAGGAATCCGACCATGCCCATATCGTGGAACAGCGGCAGCCAGCTGACCATCACGTCCTGATCGAGCTGGAACTTGACCCGGTCGAACATGGCGTAGGCGTTGACATAGAAGTTCTCGTGCGTGATCCGCACCGCCTTCGGCGATCCGGTGGAACCGGATGTCAACTGCTGCAGGGCGATATCGGAGTCCTCGGTCGGCACCGGATCGGTATCGGATCCGGTGGCCAGGTCGTCGGTCAGGACCACGGTGATACCGCGTTCGGCCAGCAGCGGCGCCGCCACCTCGAACGGCGCGCCCAGCACCACCGCGCGGGCGTCGATCATCCGCAACACCGTCTCGGTGTCGCGGGCCCACAACTGCAGATCCGTGCGCGGCGTCGGCTGATGCAGCATGGTGATCGACGCCCCGCGCATCCAGATCGCCTGGCAGGCCGGCGCGATATCGGCGGGCATACCCGCCAGCACGCCGACGGCGTCGCCGTGCTCGATCCCGGCCGCCGCGAGCCCGCCCGCCATCCGTCGCGCGAGGCGGTGGATCTCGTCCCACCCCCGGCGTAGCGGCGCCTCCGGCTCCCCGGTGATCAGCCCCCGGCGGGAACGTTGTGCGGTCGCGAACATTTCCTCGGTGAACCGGCTCACCCTCGAACTCCCGTCTCCACCCGACCGGCGGTCGGCACATCTGCACTATCTCGGTGCGCGGGCGCGGCGTTAGCCGGCGCCGGAGCGTGATCGTTTCAGCGTCGCACTACGAATAACACGATGAAAATCGGAACTCGGTTCGGCCGCCTCAGCCCGCGAGGCGGTCGACGGCCTCGAGGAAGCGATCGAGCTCCTCGACGGTGACGAAGCAATGCGGCGAGGCACGCACGACGGACTCGAGCCGCCGCGCGGACATGTCGAGCAGCGTCGAGCTACGGTAGCTGACGGTCACCGTGATGTCTGCGGCACGCAGGCTCTCGCGCACCTCGTTCGGATCGACTCCGTCGACGGTGAACGAGACGATGCCGGAATGTTCGGTTCCCAGGTCCCGCACCGTGACTCCCCGGATCGATGGCAGATTCTCGCGCAGATGCCGCGCCTTGGCGGCCACGTCGGCGAAGACGTTCTCCGGCCCCAGATCCAGCAGATACCGCACCGCCGCGCCGAGGCCCAGTCGCGCCGCCACGTCGCACTCCCAGAATTCGAAGCGGCTCGCGTCGGGAGCCACGCGGTAATCCTGGGGTCCGGTCCACGCGGCGCTGTGCAGATCGAGGCGGCTGGGTTCGAGTTCGCGGCAGACGTCGGGGTGGACGTAGAGGAAGCCGGTGCCGCGCGGGCCGCGCAACCACTTGCGGCCGGTGGC
Organism: Nocardia sp. 852002-51101_SCH5132738; assembly: GCF_001665695.1. Taxonomy (NCBI): domain Bacteria; kingdom Bacillati; phylum Actinomycetota; class Actinomycetes; order Mycobacteriales; family Nocardiaceae; genus Nocardia; species Nocardia sp. 852002-51101_SCH5132738. Next base: position 41,392 of record NZ_LZML01000107.1, read on the forward strand.
CGACATCGCGTCGACGCCCAGCTCCGCGACATCGATATCGATCTGACCGGCGGATTGGCAGGCATCCAGCAGTACCAGCGCGCCGACGCGATGGGCGATGCGGGTGGCCTCGGCAACCGGGTTGACCAGGCCGCCGTTGGTGGGAGCGTGCAGCAGCGAGACGATCTTCACACGGTCGTCCAGCATGGCGTCGAGGGCCACCAGGTCGATCTGCCCGGTCTCGTCGCTGGGAATCGTCTCGACCGTCGCCCCCGCCGCCCGCGCCCGCTGCAGGGCCGCGATCACATTGCTGGCGTAGTCCGAACCCGAGACCAGAATGCGATCGTCCGGCCGCAGCGGTACGGCGTAGAAGAAATCCGACCAGGAACGCGAGGCACTGTCGCTCAGGGCGATCGCCGCGGCGTCGGTGTTGATCAACGACGCGATCGCGGTCTTGACCGCCGCCAGATCGTCGAGCCGTTCCGAGGCGGCGCGATATCCGCCGATCTCGGCCTCCCGCCGCAGATGCGCGACGACGGTATCGACGACGACGCGCGGGGGTAGTGAGGACCCCGCGCTGTCGAGGAAGACCGGCGGCGGTCCGGCGGTGTCGTAGGCGGGGATATCGGCGCGCAGGCGGTCGCTATCGAGCACCCTGTCGACGGTAGGCCATCACCAACCACCGCCGCCGGACGCCGTCCCGAGAACGGCCCGGATCAGCCGCGCGGACTCCGCGGCCATCTGTTCCGGCGGACACGGCCGGCCGTTGTCGAGCCACCACACGATCGACTGGACGAACATCGCCCCGACGATGCCGGGCACGAAATCCGTCGCGGACTGTCCCGGGAGATGTGCACTGGACATGGCCGCGAGGGTGGTGCGCATGCGGTCGGTGAACCACGGACTTCCCTTGCGGCCCAGCAATGCCGCGTACAGGCGGTGATAGCGGTCGATATGGGCGAAGAAGCCGGCCCAGCGCTGTTCGGGCGAGCGCTCGGCGTCCGGATCGCCGGCGGTCATCTCCGTCATCGCCTCGTCGAAGATCTGCTCGACGAGTTCGTATTTGTCGCGATAGTTGCGGTAGAACGCGGCCCTGCTGACCATCGCCCGCGTGGTGAGTTCTCCGACCGTGATCCGGTCGAAGCCTCGCTCTTCGATCGCCTCGATCAACGCCTGCCGCAGAAGGGTGCGAGTGCGGACGACGCGCACGTTCTGCTGAGACATTTTCGGCTCCTTGTCTGTTTCGGGACAGATCCGCCGAGATGAATCTTGTCGTGGCACAGGAAGTTTCGGAGGCTGGACAGTGCGTTCGGAACGAGACAGGTTGTCTCGCGGAAACCCTACCTGCGAAACGAGAGAAGATGCCATGCGTGCTGTACGGGTGACGGAGTTCGGCGATCCCGAGGTGCTGGTTCCGGCGGAAGTCGCGGAACCGGAACCCGCTGCCGGGCAGGTCCTGGTGGAGGTCGAGCGGGCCGGTGTGGCCTTCGGCGACGTGATCGTGCGATCCGGCCGGTATCCGCTACCGCTGCCGTGGATCCCAGGGCTGGAGGTCGGCGGGCGGGTCGTCGGCCTCGGTGCCGGCGTCGATCCGGCGCTGCTCGGCCGGGCGGTGGTGGCGACGACGGTCGGCCAGGCCGGTGGATACGCCGAACTGGCCCTGGCCCCGGCGGCATATACCTTTCCGGTACCGGACGGTCTGCATCCGGAGGTCGCGCTCACCGTGTTCCAATCCGGCGCGGTGGCGCGCGGTCTGCTCGCGGCGATGGCGGTGCGGCCCGCGGAGACGGTGCTGGTCACCGCGGCCGCGGGCCGGATCGGTTCGATGCTGGTGCAGACCGCGAAGGCCGCGGGCGCGCGGGTGATCGGTGTGTCGAGTGCGGCGAAGACGGCCGCCGTCGCGGAATTCGGTGCCGATCACGCCCTGGATTACGGGTCCGGGGACTGGGCCGAGCGGGTGCGCGCGCTCACCGGCGGCCGGGGCGTGGACGTCGTGCTCGACGCGGTCGGCGGCGCGGTCGCCGCGCAGGCCCTCGCGGCGGCCGCCGACGGTGCGGGCCGGATCGGCCTGTACGGCTTCGCCTCCGGCGACTGGGCGGCCCTCGACGCCCTCGGCGTGGCTCGGCGGGGACTGACGGTGACCGGTGCGCTCGGCGTCGTCATCCGCAAGTCCGATGCCGAACAGCGGGCGGACGCCGAGCAGGCCCTCGCCGCGGCGGTGCGCGGTGAACTGGTGCCCCGGATCCACGCCCGGCTGCCGCTCGCGGCGGCCGCGGCCGCCCATCGGGAAGTGGAACAGCGGCGTTCGGTGGGGGCGGTGGTGCTGGTGGTACGGCCGTGACCGGCATGTTCACCATTTCGAGGGATTTTGTGTCGGTGCGCGCGGCTACCCTGGTTCGAGCGACGGAAGAACCGGGCGCGGTCTCTCGTTGCACTGCTACACGCAATACCGGCACTCGGTCGATGCGGCACTGTCGCCGGCATGGGCTCAGGGTGAGCGGAACGCGGTGGGTGATCCCCCGCAGGCTCGAGCGGAGGTTGGCATGGCGGTAACGGTGGACAAGGCGCCAGCCGGGTTGGGTGCCGGTTTGTCTTCGCGCGCCGCGGCGGAGGCATATGTGGGAGGTGTCTGTTTCAAACAGGGCCCACCGGCGTTGATCGGTGCCGAACTGGAGTGGCTCACCGCTCGCGGGGAGCTGTCGGCGCCGGATTCGCGTCCGCGCTTGTCGATGCTCGCGGATGCGCTGGGTCCTTATGCCCCGCAGTCTATTTCGCCCGATTCGCCCGCCAAAGTACTTCCCGGTGGCAGCCGGATCACCATCGAACCCGGTGGTCAGATCGAACTGTCCAGCGCCCCCTTCGCCGATGCCGCGCAACTCTGCGCCCGGCTGCTCGAGGATTCTCGCTTTCTCTCCGGTCTACTCGAAACCCGATCCATCCGAACGTATTCCGCCGCCGCCGATGCCGGCCGGCGGGCCCGCCGGGTGCTTCGCCTACCGCGTTATCGCGCGATGGAACGCGCCTTCGCGGGGGTGGGCCCGTACGGCAAGCTGATGATGTGCAATACCGCCGCCACGCAGGTCAGCGTGGACGCGGGTGCCGATCCCGCGGAGATCGCGGCCCGCTGGAACGCGCTGTACGCGGTCGGCCCGGCCCTGGTGGCGGCGTTCGCCTGTTCGCCGAGTCTGCACGGGGCTCCCACCGGCGCCTGGGCGTCGCAGCGGATGCGCACCTGGCTGCGGCTCGATCACACCCGCACCCGGCCGCCGGTGCGGAGCTGGGCCGATCCGCTCACCGAGTACGGCCGCTGGGCGCTGGACACCCCGTTGCTCTGCGTGCGGCGTGGCCCGGCCGAGGCGGATTGGACGGCGCCACCGGGCGCGACCTTCGCCGATTGGCTGTGCGGTGCGCTCGATGACGAGATCGGCCGCCGCCCGGAGGTCGAGGATCTCGACTACCACCTGACCACGGTCTTTCCCCCGGTGCGGGCGGCCGGACATCTCGAGGTCCGCTATCTGGACGCACAGCCGGGTGATCAGTGGTCGGTGCCGATCCACGTCGTGGACGCGCTGATGTCGGCGCCGGCGGTCGTCGCGGAGGCCACCGCGCTGGCCGAGCCGGTCGCCGACGAATGGGCCTCGGCCGCCCGCTGCGGCCTGGCCGATCCCGAGATCCGTTCCGTCGCAGTCGAATTGCTGACTCTCGCCGCCGAACACGCCCGCAGCGACGAGGCGGCCGAGCAGATGTGGGCCGCGGTGCGGCGATGTCGCCGCGGGCGCATTCCGGACGGGGAGGTCGCCCGCTGCGCACCCGCCGAGACGGCCGAATGAGTACGACCGGCGGCGCGCACCTCGCTGCGGTGCGACGAGGCCGCCGGGCACGACCCTTGGGAGAGCACTGATGACCGTTCACATCGGAACCGATCACGCCGCGGCCGAGCGATTACGCACACAGATCGCGGAGGTCCTGACCCGCGCCCGCGCCCGCACGACGGTGCTGACCGAGGCGGTCGACGAGGCCGAGCTGGTTGCCCAGCATTCGCCGCTGATGAGCCCGCTGGTGTGGGATCTGGCGCATATCGGCAACCAGGAGGAACTGTGGCTGGTCCGCGATGTCGGCGGGCGTGAGCCGGTGCGGGCCGATATCGACCACCTCTACGACGCCTTCCGGCATGCCCGCGCCGACCGTCCGGCGCTGCCGCTGCTGGATCCGGTGCAGGCACGCGGGTACGTGCGCACCGTGCGTGACAAGGTGCTCGATGTCCTGAACTCCAGTCCGCTGCGGGGAAACCGTCTGGTGGACAGGGGTTTCGCCTTCGGTATGATCGCCCAGCACGAACAGCAGCACGACGAGACTATGCTGGCCACCCATCAGCTGCGCGCGGGCGTCGCGGTGCTGACAGCCGCGCCCGCACCGGCCGCGCGCGTCGCGGTCGGCGACGAAGTCGTCATTCCCGCAGGCGAATTCACCATGGGCACCTCGTCGGACCCGTGGGCACTCGACAACGAGCGCCCCGAACATCGCGTCCAGCTGCCCGCATTCGCGATCGACGCGGCGCCGGTGACGAATGCGCAGTATCTGGCGTTCATCGACGACGGTGGCTATCACCGGCCCGAGCTGTGGTCGGAGCGTGGCTGGGCCTATCGTGTGGAGGCCGATCTGACCGCACCCCAGTTCTGGGAGCGAGACAGCGACAACCGCTGGTGGCGACGGGTTTTCGGCACCCTGGCGCCGGTGCGCCCGCAGCAGCCGGTGGTGCATGTGTGCTGGTTCGAGGCCGAGGCCTACGCCAACTGGGCCGGGAAGCGTTTGCCCACCGAGGCCGAATGGGAGAAGGCCGCGCGGTTCGATCCGGCCACCGGGCGGTCGCGGCGATATCCGTGGGGCGACGCCGAACCCGACGAGACCACCGCCAATCTGGGGCAGCGCCATCTGGAACCGGCCGATGTCGGCGCGTACCCTGCCGGTGCGTCACCGTCCGGGGTGCATCAGTTGATCGGCGACGTCTGGGAATGGACCGCATCGGGTTTCGAGCCGTATCCCGGATTCGCCGCGTTCCCGTACCGCGAATACTCCGAGGTGTTCTTCGGCGGTGACTACCGCGTCCTGCGCGGCGGATCCTTCGGCACCGACCCGGTCGCCTGCCGCAGCACCTTCCGCAACTGGGACCACCCGATCCGCCGTCAGATCTTCTCCGGCTTCCGCCTCGCCCGCGACCTGCGACCGGACGAGCGCTGATGTGCCGACATCTCGGCTATCTGGGACCGCCGGCTCCGGTCGGCGAACTGCTCACCCGTGGCACGCATTCGCTGCGCACCCAGTCGTGGGCGCCCGACGATATGCGCCACGGGGGAACCGTCAACGCCGACGGTTTCGGAGTCGCGTGGTGGACCGGGGCAGGAACCGCGAGCCGCTATCGCAACCCCGCGCCGATCTGGACCGACCCCGCGGTCGAAGAGGTGCTGCCGCAGCTGTCCTCGCCCGCGGTGCTGGCCGCGGTGCGTTCGGCCACGGTCGGTATGCCGGTGGAGCGAACGGCCTGTGCTCCGTTCACCGACGGCGGATGGGCGTTCAGCCACAACGGCGTGATCCAGAACTGGCGCACGGTATTGCCCGCGGTGGCAACGCGATTCGGGTCGCCGGATCTGCTGGATGCCGAATCCGCGACCGATTCGGCCGCGCTTTGGGTGGTGCTGCGTGCCGCGTTGAACGGAATCGGCGCGATGTCTTCGACCTTCGCAGGCCGCAGCGAGTCCGACGCCCGGCTCCGGGCGGTCGCTGCCGCGGTGTCGGCGACGGTTCGCGCCGTACTGGCGCAGGCGCCGAGTGCCCGGCTGAACCTGTTGCTCGGGGACGGCGAAACACTCTGGGCCACAACCGTTCACCATTCGCTGTCGGTGCTCGTCGCCGACGATTTCGCGGTGGTGTCCTCCGAACCGTACGACGACGACCCGCGCTGGCAGGCGATTACCGACCGGCAGCTGCTGACGGTGCGGCCCGGCCTTCTCGTGGTCGAGCCGCTGGACGCGGCACAACCTGTTCTCTCCGCAGGACCTGATGAATCCGAAAGGGCCCGTACATGATCGAACCGACGCTGGACATCCACCTCACCGACGACGATCTCGACGCAGCCCTGCGATCGGACGCTCGGATCGGACTCACCGCGAATCCGAAAACGCTGCCGCCGAAGTGGTTCTACGACGCGCGCGGCAGCGAACTGTTCGAAGCGATCACCGAACTGCCGGAGTACTACCCGACTCGCACGGAGCGCGCGTTACTGGAGCGGGTGGTCGGCGAGATCGCGCGCACCGCCCAGGCCGAGGTACTGGTGGAGCTGGGCGCCGGCTCGGCCGCCAAGACACGCCTGCTGCTCTCGGCGCTGTTGTCCGAGGGGCCGCTGAAGACCTATGTGCCGCAGGATGTGTCGGTGTCGGCGCTGCGCGGTGCCGCCGAGCAGATCAGCACCGAATTCCCGAATCTCGCGGTGCACGGGGTGGTCAGCGATTTCACCCGAACCCTGCACAATCTCCCGCGCGGCGGTCGCCGCATGATCGCCTTCCTGGGCGGCACCATCGGCAATCTGGTCCCGCAGGAGCGGGCCGAATTCCTGGCCGGCATTCAGCAGGTGCTCGAGCCGGGTGAGCAACTGCTGCTGGGGGCCGGACTGGTCACCGATCCGGCCGTGCTGGTGCCCGCCTACGACGACGCCGCGGGAGTGACGGCCGAATTCAACCGAAACGTCCTGCACGTGTTGAACTCTCGATTGCATGCCGACTTCGACCCGGACGCCTTCGCCCATATCGCCCACTGGGACGCGGAGAACGAATGGATCGAGATGCGGTTGGCGGCAACCCGGGATATGAGGGTCACGGTCGCCGACCTCGACCTGGTCGTGGACTTCGCCCAGGGTGAGCAGATGCGCACCGAGATCTCGGCCAAGTTCCGCGTCGACGGACTCGGCCGGGAACTGGACAGCGCCGGATTCGCCACCGAACAGGTGTGGACCGATCCGGACGACCGCTTCGCCCTGGTCCTCGCCGAACGACGCTGATCGCCCGGCGCGGGTGCTGCGCCGAGGTCAGTTGCCGATGACCGCGGCCAGCCACTCGACGGCCGGCCGCAGGTCTTCCCAGGCGGCTCGGACTTCGGTCGCGGCGCGCGGTGTTTCCAGCCAGGGCGGTGCGCCGAAGTCCTTGTGGATCACGAGAGATTTGTGGCGCAGCAGGTCGATGCGCGGATGGTCGGCGGGGAAACCCTTGGGACGGGTCTTCAGTTGCTCCCCGCCGATCACATAGCCGACTGCCGCCAAACCGTCCAGCAGCGCCTGCAATTCGTAGCCGCGCACCTCGTCGTCGATGGTGGTGCGCAGCCGCGCGAGCTGCTCGGGCGTGGGCGCGTACACCCCGCCGGCCACATACAGCCCGGGCGCGCCGATCTGGACGTACCACCCCGCTCCCGGGGCGGTACGGACCACCGCGCCCTGATGGTCCTTGTAGGGCGCCTTGTTCTTGGAGAACCGCACGTCGCGATACGGCCGGAAGATCTTCGCCGGTCCGAAGTCGTTCTCCAGTTCCGTGGTGAGCGCGATCATCGGCGCCCGCACGGACTGTTCGTAGACGTGTTTGTTGGCGGTCCAGAAAGCCTTCGAGTTGTCGGCTTCCAAATCCTCGTAGAAGTCGAGCCCGGCGAACGGGAACCCCGCGAATCCGCTCATACCGCCAACTTAGCGACCGCCGCGGACATGTTCCGCGGCGCCCGCTCCGACCGGCTGCCGCTCAGTCGCCCGGCTCGTCGACCACCTCGATGGCGGCGACTTCGGCGGGCCGCTCGTCCTCGTCGCGCAATTCCTGACGATGCCGGCGGCGGGTCCATTCCTGGTCGAGTTCGCTGCGAATCCCCAGGCGGCCGTCGTCGTCGTTCTCGTGATACCTGATCTCCAGGTCGTCGGGCGGATCGTCGATGTAGCGCTGATATTCGCGGATCTCGTCGGCCTGTTCATCGTCACCGAGGTCGTAATCCAGGTCTTCGCGCTCGTCATCGCCCATTTCGAACACCTCGTCCATCAACGGGTAAGTGTCGTCGTCGGCCATCCGTGCCCACCTCTCTCGCAGGCTCCCCCGCCTCTCCGGGGATTTTGCGTGCCGTGAGAGCCACGCGACTCGGTAGTCGGTCTCGCCTCACGAGGCTATGAAGTTATGGGCGTCCCCGGCGAGTTACCCATGTCCTCGCGAAATCAGTCGATACATCGGCCTTCTTCGCGAGGACTAGGTTCTACCCTGCCCTATTCTCCACTCGAGCGCAGCTCTGCGGTAGTGACGAGGCTTTTTCCTACGCGGAGCCGTTGAACAGGCCGGTGACCGACCCGTTCTCGAAGACCTCGCGGATCGTCCGCGCCAGCAGCGGGGCGATCGACAGCACGGTCAGCGAGGGGAACTTCTTGTCCTCGGTGATCGGCAGGGTGTTGGTGACGATGACCTCCTTGGCGCCGCAGGAGGCCAGGCGCTCCGCCGCGGGGGAGGACAGCACGCCGTGGGTGGCGGCGATGACCACATCGCCGGCCCCGGCCTCACGCAGCACGCGCACGGCCTCGGCGATGGTGCCACCGGTGTCGATCATGTCGTCGATCAGGATGCAGGTGCGGCCCGCGACGTCACCGACGGGACGATGCGACTTGACCTGGTTCGGCACCAGCGGGTCGCGGGTCTTGTGGATGAACGCCACCGGCGCGCCACCGAGCGCGTCGGCCCACTTCTCGGCCACCTTCACGCGACCGGCGTCGGGGGAGACGATGGTGACGTTCTCGGTGCTGTAGTGGTTGCGCACGTACTCCGACAGCTGGACCAGCGCGTGCATGTGGTCGACCGGGCCGTCGAAGAAGCCCTGGATCTGATCGGTGTGCAGGTCGACGGTGATGATGCGGTCCGCGCCGGCGGTCTTGAGCAGATCGGCGACCAGGCGAGCGGAGATGGGCTCGCGGCCGCGGTGCTTCTTGTCCTGGCGGGCGTAGGGGTAGAACGGCAGGACGGCGGTGATCCGCTTGGCCGAGCCGCGCTTGAGCGCATCGATCATGATGAGCTGTTCCATCAGCCACTGGTTCAGTGGAGCCGGAAAGCTCTGCAGCACAAAGGCATCCGAGCCGCGTACCGATTCTTCGAAGCGAACGAAGATCTCGCCGTTGGCGAACTCGCGGGCGGTTTGCGGCGTGATCGCGACGTCGAGTTCCTTCGCGACCTGCTCGGCCAGCTCGGGGTGAGCGCGCCCCGAGAACAGCATCAGGTTCTTCTGGTTATCGGTGGAGAACGCGGTCACTCTGTGTTGCCATCCTTTTGCTCGGTTGCCTGACTCGCTCTGTCATCGGCCGCGATCGCCTCCGCCGCCGCCTGCGCCGCGGCCGTCCCGGGACGATACCGCTGCACCCAGCCCTCAATGTTCTTCTGCGCTCCGCCGGACACCGCCAGCGCTCCCGGCGGAACGTTTCTACGCAGCACAGTACCCGCTGCCGAATATGCGCCATCGCCCACGGTCACCGGCGCCACGAACATCGTGTCGCTGCCCGTGCGCACATGCGAACCCACGACGGTGTGGTGTTTCTTCACCCCGTCGTAGTTGACGAACACGCTCGATGCGCCGATGTTGCTGTATTCGCCGATCGTGGCGTCGCCGACGTAGGTCAGATGCGGGACCTTCGAATGCGCGCCGATCGAGGCGTTCTTGGTCTCCACGAATGCGCCGATCTTGCCGGATTCGCCGACGATGGTCCCCGGTCTCAAATAGGCAAACGGCCCGATTGTGGCGGCGGCCGCGATGGTCGCGCCCTCGCCGTGGGTCCGGACCACCTTCGCGCCCTCGCCGACGAGCACATCGGTCAGGGTGGAATCGGGGCCGACCTCGGCATCCTCGCCGATCACGGTATTGCCGAGCAGTTGCACGCCGGGGCGCAGCACCGCGTCGCGGCCGATGCGCACACTCGCATCCACCCAGGTGGTGGCCGGATCGATGACCGTGACTCCGGCGCGCATATGGCGCTCGAGGATGTAGCGGTTCAGCGTGCGGGCGGCCTGGGCCATCTGCACCCGGTCGTTGACGCCGGTGACCTTGGCGGCGTCGACCAGACGCGCGCCGTGCACCGGATTACCGGCCTCGCGCGCCAGCTTCAGGACATCGGTCAGATACAGCTCGTGCTGGGCGTTGGCGGTCGTCAGGCGGCTGATCATCGTCCGCAGCACGGCGACGTCGAAAACGTAGACGCCGGAATTGACTTCGTTGATCGCCGCTTGCTCCGGCGTGGCATCGGCGTGTTCGACGATCTCGAGCACACCGCCGTCGGCGTCGCGCACGATCCGGCCGTACCCGTTCGGATCCTCCGGAACGAAGGTCAAAACCGTGACCGCGGAACGCGGTTGATAACTGCGATGCTCGTCCAGCAGGGCCGAAAGGGTGTGCCCGTCCAGCAGCGGCACATCGGCGGAGGTCACCAGCAGGTCGCCGGCGAAGTCCGCGGGCAGCGCCGTCAGGGCGCACTGCACCGCGTGCCCGGTGCCCAGCTGCTGTTCCTGCACCGCGGAGGTGATCTCGCGACCCAGTTCTGCCGCAACGGAATTCACCGCGGCGCCGACTTGTTCGCGGTCGTGGCCGATCACCGTGATCAGGGCGGTGGGGTCGATCTCGTTCGCCGCGTGCAGGGCGTGCTCGAGCATGCTGCGCCCGGCGAGCGAATGCAGCACTTTCGGTGTCTTGGACCGCATTCGAGTTCCGGCACCGGCGGCGAGAACGACGACGGCGGTCTGCTGTGGCATGGATCTCCCTCGGCTGCCTGTCATCGTGCTGGTACGCGCTGTCTTTGGCCTGCGGCTGTCGCTGCCTGCGCCGGACCTTCGCAGATCCGGCCTGCGGCGGGCCCGGCGGCTGGCCGTCCGCCCACACCCTAGTCCACTCGGGCCCGGGCCCCGGCTCGGGGCTTCACTCGATATTCACGCAGGTCACAGCCCCATCGCCAGCTCCGCCGCCAGGACTCGAACCTGAACTAACTGAACCAAAATCAGTGGTGCTGCCATTACACTACGGCGGATCGTCGCACCGATGAACCCTACGGGTCCACCACTACGCACGGCATGCGCGCAATATCCTCGCACGTTTCCCCGCATCTCCGCGAATTGCGGGCAGATTTTCCCACGCGTGGTCGCGGGTCTGCGAGATGGCCCGGTCGCGGTCGGGTAAATTTGCACAACGCAACATCTGATTTCGAAAGCACATGGGTAACTCGTCGGGCACGCCCTGACCGCGGGTGCGCTGCCGACCGCCGGCCCGGCCGAGAAATCTCCAGGTACCTACGACCGGCAAGATTCCCGGAGAGGCGGGGGAGAGAGGCGGGGGAGCAGCGATGACTTCGGGTGATGCGGCGCGGGTGCCGCGCCCGCGGATGACCGGAACGCAGCGGCGCCAGCAGTTGATCGAGATCGGACGGGCGCTGTTCGCCGAACGCGGATACGACGCCACCTCCATCGAGGAGATCGCCCAGCGCGCTCAGGTCTCCAAACCCGTTGTGTACGAACACTTCGGCGGTAAGGAAGGGCTCTACGCGGTGGTCGTCGACCGCGAGATGTCGACGCTGCTGGACATGATCACCTCGTCGCTGACCCGGAACCGCTCCCGCGTCCGGCTGGAACAGGTCGCCCTGGCGCTGCTGACCTATATCGAGGAGCGCACCGACGGTTTCCGGATCCTGATGCGCGATCAGCCCGCCTCGGCTGCCGCCGGCACCTATTCCAGCCTGCTGAACGAGGCGGTCAACCAGGTCGCGCACATCCTCGCCGGCGATTTCGAACGCCGCGGCTTCGACACCAGTCTCGCCACTCTCTACGCGCAAGCCCTGGTCGGCATGGTCGCCACCGCGGCCACCTGGTGGCTCGACGAGCGGCAGCCCTCCAAAGAGGTGGTCGCCGCGCATCTGGTCAACCTGTGCTGGAACGGACTCACCCACCTCGAGGCCGATCCGCAGCTGGCCTCCGAATGGCCGAGCGCGACACCCGGCTGACCGGCGGTGGCGATGCCGGGGGGTAATAGGCGACCGAACTGGACGGTTAGCCCATTGTTTGCGAAGGAGACTGGTCTTAATGCTCGATTCCGCTGGCGACGGCCGGTCGGATGGTACGGTTCACCCATCCTTCAAGTGCTGTTCGAGCTGTGATGTCGGTCAACTTCGGGATATCGGTCTACTTCAGGATGGCTGGTTTGAGGACAGGCGGATCTGATGGCTAGGCAAGCGCGTGCGGAAATCACCCGCGATTCGGTGCTGGCAGGCGCGGCCGACGTCTTTCTGCGACTCGGTTACGCGAATGCGAGCCTCAGCGAGATCATCTCGCAATCCAACGTCACCAAGGGCGCACTGTACTTCCACTTCGGATCCAAGGAAGAACTCGCGCGCGCCGTAGTGGACCAGGGCAACGAACGACTGCGCGGCGCCTGCCAGGGCTTCTTCGACCCGCGCGTGCCCGCCCTCGAAGCCGCCATCGGCATCACCTACGTCGTCGCCGACCTCACCATGAACGATCCGATGGTGGGCGCGATGCTCAAACTCACGCACCAGATCGGTGACTATCGCGGCGCCTCGGGCGAGAACATCACCAAGACCTGGGGCGAAACCCAGATGCTGCTCGCCGAGCGGGCCATCGCCCAGGGCGATCTCAAGCCCGACCTCGACCCCGAAACCATCGGCCTTCTCCTGCAGGAGATGACCGCCGGAGTCCACATCACCGCCGTCGGCACCGAATCCATCGACCAGATGGCGGTGCGCATGGAACGCATGTGGTACTTCCTGCTGCCCTCGATCGTGCCGGACGAGAAGGTGGCGTACTTCCGGGAATTCGCGGCCCGGCGGCTGCGCAGGTACGTGCCGTAATCGGTCGCGACGTCAGACGACGGTACCTGTGAACGCCGGAGCCCGCATTTGCGAGACGTGCGCCTGAGTGGTTCCCGGCCGCCTCGATTGTGGACTGACGGAGCGAGGGAGCGCAGCGACTGAGCGGAGGAGGGAAAAATCGAGGCCTGAGGGCCGAGAACCCCGCCGGAGCGAAGCGGAGGCCGAAAACATAGACTCGATTGGTCGCTCTGATTCGCCGATCTGTGCAGCCGGGAGTTTCTTTCATGCCGAGCCATCGCCCACCTCTTGCGGGACTGGCCGAGGTGGCCGGTGCCGATGCCGCGCTGAGTCAGGTTCGGGAATTGATCGGGCGCTCCTCGGTGCAACTGGTCGCGCCCTCGGCGATCCGGCCGTTCGTGGCGGCGACGGTCGCGGCCGCGCGGCCGCTGGTGGTGGTGACCGCTACCGGGCGGGAGGCCGACGATCTGACCGTCGAGCTGAGCGAGATCATCGGCGATCGGGTCGCGCTGTTCCCGTCCTGGGAGACGCTGCCGCACGAACGATTGTCGCCCAGCGCCGACACCGTGGGCCGGCGGTTGCAGGTGCTGCGGCGGCTGGCGCATCCGGAGGATCCGGGCCATCCGGAACCGCTGCAGGTGGTGGTCACCACGGTCCGGTCGCTCATGCAGCCGATGGCCCCTGGACTGGGCGAGATCGAACCCATCGTGCTGCGCGTCGGCGCCGAATTCGATTTCGACGAATTGACCACGCGGCTGGTCGAATTCGCCTACGAGCGCGCCGATATGGTCGGCAAGCGTGGCGAATTCGCGGTCCGCGGCGGCATTCTCGACATTTTCCCGCCCACCGCCGATCACCCGGTGCGTGTGGAATTCTGGGGCGACGAGATCAGTGAACTGCGCGCGTTCTCGGTCGCCGATCAGCGTTCGCTCACCGAGGTCGAGGTGGATCTCGTTGTGGCGCAGCCCTGCCGGGAACTGTTGCTGACCGAGGACCTGCGCGAATCCGCGGCGAAGGTGGCCGCGGACAACCCGGCCGACGCGGCGCTGGTCGAAATGCTGGAGAAGCTGGCGCAGGGCATCCCCGTGGAGGGTATGGAGGCGCTGCTGCCGGTGCTGCGGCCGGGCGAGCTCCAGTTGCTCACCGATGTGGTGCCGACGCAGTCGCATGTGCTGCTGTGCGATCCGGAGAAGATCCGCACCCGCGCCGCCGATCTGGTCCGCACCGGACAGGAATTCCTCGAGGCGTCGTGGACGGCCGCCTCCTTCGGCGGTTCGGCCCCGTTGGGCGCGCACGGTCTGGATCTGGCGTCCTCGGCGTATCGCGGCCTGGATGTCGTGCGGGCCGGTGTCGAGTCGCGCGGATTGCCGTGGTGGACGCTGAGCCCGCTGGCCGCCGACGACCCCGCGGAGATCGTGCTGCCGGTGCTGTCGGCCCCGGCGGCCCGCGGTTCGGAGGAACTGGTCGCGACCGTCTTCGCCTCGCTGCGCGCGCACGTGACCACCGGTGGGTGCGCGGTGATCGTGGTCGCGGGACACGGTACGGCGCAACGCATTCAGGAACGCCTCGCCGATGCCGAGGTGCCGGCCGCGGCGCTCGAGCCGGGCGCCGAACCGGTGCGCGGGCTGGTCGGTGTGCTGTGCGGTTCACTGCATGACGGCATCGTGTTCGACGACGCGAAACTGGTCGTCATCGCCGAATCCGATCTGACCGGCAACCGCGTCACCGCGCCCGGCGAGGGGAAGAAGCTCCCCGCCCGCCGGCGCAATCAGGTCGATCCGCTGGCATTGAGCTCGGGCGATATGGTCGTGCACGATCAGCACGGCATCGGCCGGTTCGTGGAGATGATCGAACGCACCGTCGGCGGCGCTCGGCGCGAATACCTGGTGATCGAATACGCGCCCAGCAAGCGCGGCCAGCCCGGCGACCGGTTGTACGTGCCGATGGACTCGCTGGATCAGCTCTCCCGCTACGTGGGCGGGGAGATGCCGAGTCTTTCCAAACTCGGCGGATCCGACTGGGCGAATACGAAACGCAAGGCGCGCAAGGCCGTTCGCGAGATCGCCACCGAACTCGTGCAGTTGTACGCCGCGCGGCAGGCCGCGCCCGGCCACGCGTTCGCCCCCGATACGCCGTGGCAGCAGGAGATGGAGGACGCGTTCGCGTTCACCGAGACCCACGACCAGCTCACCGCTATCGCCGAGGTGAAGGCCGATATGGAGCGGCCGGTCCCGATGGACCGGGTGATCTGCGGCGACGTCGGCTACGGAAAGACCGAGATCGCGGTGCGCGCGGCGTTCAAGGCCGTTCAGGACGGTAAGCAGGTCGCCGTACTGGTGCCGACAACGCTGCTGGCACAGCAACATCTGCAGACCTTCGCCGAACGCGTCGCCGGATTCCCGGTCACGGTGAAGGGTCTGTCCCGCTTCACCGATCCGGCGGAATCGCGCGAGGTGATCGACGGTATGGCCACCGGTGAGGTCGACATCGTGGTCGGCACGCACCGGCTGCTGCAGACCGGTCTGCGGTGGAAGGAACTCGGCCTCGTGATCATCGACGAGGAGCAGCGGTTCGGCGTCGAGCACAAGGAACACATCAAGGCGCTGCGCACCCACGTCGACGTGCTGACCATGTCGGCCACGCCGATTCCGCGCACCCTGGAGATGAGTCTGGCCGGGATCCGCGAGATGTCGACCATTCTCACCCCGCCCGAGGAGCGCCACCCCGTCCTCACCTACGTCGGCGGCTACAACGACAAGCAGGTGGCCGCTGCCGTGCGCCGCGAACTGCTGCGCGACGGCCAGGTCTTCTACGTGCACAACCGCGTCTCCTCGATCGACAAGGCCGCCAAGCGAATTCGCGATCTGGTGCCCGAGGCGCGGGTGGCGGTGGCGCACGGCCAGATGAACGAGGACACGCTGGAGAAGACCGTGCAGGGCTTCTGGGAGCGCGAGTTCGACGTGCTGGTGTGCACCACGATCATCGAGACCGGTCTGGACATCTCCAACGCCAATACACTGATCGTCGAACGGGCCGACGCTCTGGGACTTTCGCAGCTGCACCAGCTGCGCGGCCGGGTCGGGCGCAGCCGGGAACGCGGATACGCCTACTTCCTGTACCCGGGCGAGAAGCCGCTCACCGAAACGGCCTACGACCGCCTCGCCACCATCTCGCAGAACTCCGATCTCGGCGCGGGTATGGCCGTGGCGATGAAGGACCTCGAAATCCGCGGCGCCGGAAACGTTCTCGGCGCCGAACAGTCCGGACATGTCGCCGGCGTCGGCTTCGATCTCTACGTGCGCCTGGTCGGTGAGGCGGTGGAGGCCTATCGCGCCGCCGCCGACGGCCGGCCGATCACGACCGAGGAAGAGGTCAAGGAGGTGCGGATCGACCTGCCGGTGGATGCGCACATTCCGCCCGACTACATCGCCAGCGACCGGCTGCGGCTGGAGGCCTACCGCAAACTGGCTGCGGCACAGGATGATTCGGCGCTCGCGGCCGTGGTGGAGGAGCTCGTCGACCGGTACGGCCCGCTGCCGGTGGAGGTCGGCCGGTTGGTGTCGGTCGCCAAGTTGCGACTGCTGTGCCGCGAGTACGGCATCCAGGAGGTCGGTGTCACGGGCACCACGCTGAAGGTGTCGCCGCTGCAGCTGCCCGATTCGAAGCAGATGCGGCTCAAGCGGCTGTATCCGAGTGCGAACTACCGGCCCACCACGGGCATCGTGCAGCTGCCGCTGCCGCGGGTGGAGGACAGCGTCGGCGCGGCGCGGGTGCGCGATGTGCAGTTGTTGCAGTTCGTCGCCGATCTGCTGCTGGCGCTCGACGGCAAGCCGAAGGGCATGGTCGACCTCGCGATGGGCGCGGAGGTCGCGGTCGGGTGAGCGAGGACCGGGGCGAGCGCCCGTCGGGCGGAACCGACGACGCCGCGGCTGATTCCGCACGGGTCGCGCACGGCCTGACCGAGGCCGTCGAGGTCATGGACCGGCTGTGGGATTTCGGTGGCTGGGAGGTCACCCAGACCCACGACTCGCTGCGGCCGTATCTGCTGGAGGAGACCTACGAACTCCTCGACGCCATCCAGCACGGCGATGCGGAGACGATCAAGGAGGAACTCGGCGATCTGCTGCTGCAGGTGCTGTTCCATTCCCGGATCGCGCAGGCCGCAGGCGAATTCACGGTCGACGATGTGGCCGCGGCGTTGGTTGCGAAACTTGTGCACCGCAGTCCGCATCTGTCGGATCCGGTCGTGGACGCCGGTGCGGATGTGGCCGCGAAGGTCGCCGCCCAGGAAAGAGCCTGGGAGGAACGCAAACTCACCGAGAAGGCGCGCCGCTCCTGCCTGGACGGGATCGCGATGGCGCAACCCGCGCTGGCGCTGGCGGAGAAGGTTCGCTCCCGTAGCGCGAAGGCGGGATTGCCCGAGGATCTGGTCCCGGAGGAGCTGCGGGTGATTCACCTGGGCGGACCCGAAAGTGCCGAGGAGCGGCTCCGCAAGGCCACGCTGGACTTCGCGGCGCGAATCCGGGCCGCCGAGGACGCGGCCGAGCGGACCCGCGGCGTACGCGGACCGCTGGGTCCCGACGAGTGGCGCGCCCATTGGGAAACCTTCGCCGACTCGCTGGGGGACCGGCAGCGCCGGCCGTGAGGTCGCGCCCGGTCGGCTCGCCCGTGTCGGGTGGTCAGGAGCCTTCCGCGAGATAGCGTTCGACGGTCTCGACCTTCGACGTGAGGGCGCCGGTGACTCCCGGACGAATATCGGCCTTGATCACGAGGCTGCAGCGCGGCGCGACCGCGAGGACGGCGTCGGAGGCCTGCTTGATGACCGCCATCACCTCGTCCCATTCCCCCTCGAGCGTGGTGAACATGGCGTTGGTTTCGTTCGGCAGCCCGCTGGCGCGGACGATGCGGACGGCTTCGGCGACGGCACGGCCTACATCGGCGCCGGTGCCGAGCGGGGTGACCGAGAAGGCGGCGATCATGCCGTCAATTCTTCGCGTCGACCATCTGCTGCAGGGTGGCGACACGCGAGCGGAGGTATTCGAGTTCCGGTTCGTCGAGAACCGTGCGCTGGATGCCCGCCTCGACCTCGAACGCGCCCTGGCGGTGGTCGTCGATCACCTCGACATCGATGGCGACGGCCACATAGTCCTCGGCGCCGGGCATCGGATCGGCGATCACTCGCGCGCGACCGCGGGCGCACAGTGCCACATTGCCGCCGCCGAGGATCAGCAGCGCGACGTCGGGACGTTTGCGCAGCCGGGCCAGGGACCCGCGATCGAACTTGAGGCTCAACAGGATTCGCCGATCGTCGGCGCGCACCGGCCAGCTCACGGGAATCGCGTGCGGCGACGGATCGGTGGTCACCAGGACGGCGATGGTGTCCAGCGGCCAGGTGGGCAGGATGTCCAGTTCGGGATGCTCGGTCGCGGGCTGCTGACGTTCTCCGGCACTGGCTACCATCTCGTCACCTCACGGTCGGCTCACGCGGCGGCATCGGCCGCGACTGGCACCCCAGTGTAAACCGTTGTGCCGCTTACTTGCTGGGGTGCGAGCCGCCGAGGTGAACCGCACTGGTGGTAGGGGTGCGTACGGATCAGTTGAGGCTGTCGGCCAACTGGCGGGGTTCGGCGACCTCGCGGTGATGCAGCAGCGAGAAATATCGCCGCAGCATCAGCGCGGCCGTCGCGGCCAGGCCCGCGGTCAGCCCCCACCACACGCCGCTCGCGCCCAGACCCAGCGGGAAGGCGAGCAGCAACGCCGTCGGCAGTCCGACGATCCAATAACCCACCAGCGACAACCGGAATCCGGCCCGGGTGTCCTTGATCCCGCGCAGCAGGCCGTTGCCGATGTTCTGCGCGGCGTCGAAGAACTGCAGGACGACGGCGATCAGCAGCAGGCTGTGCGCGAGCTCGATGGTGGCCCCGTCGCGGCCGGTGAGGAACGGACGCAGCACCAGATCGGGCGCCGCGACGTACAGGACGCCGACCACGGCGGCCACCACGGCCGCCTGCCGCAATACCAGCCAGGCCAGATTCTGGGCGCGGCGGAACTCGTCGCGGGCCACGGCCCGGCTGACCAGGATCGAGACCCCGTGCGAGAGCCCCACCGCGACCTGGAACACGATGTAGACGAGCTGATACACCACATTGTGCGCGGCCAGCGCCGCCGGGCCGAGCGTGCCCATCGCCAGGGCCAGCACCGAGAACATGCCGGCCTCGGAGCCGTAGGTGAGGGCGATCGGCGCGCCGAGCCGCAGTTCCGCGGTGACCGTTGGCCGGCGTACCGGCCATATCCGCATCGGCAGCGTCGGCCTCAGCGCGGCGTCGCGGCGCACCATCACCCAGAACACCGCGAAGGTGACGAGGAAGACCACCGAGGACGCCACGCCGACGCCGGTCAGTCCCAGGGCGGGCAGTCCGGCCCAGCCGTGGATCAGCGCCAGCGCGACCACCGCGTTCAAGGCCACCGAGCCGAGCGTCACCACCAGCAGTGCCTGCGGCTTTTGCATGCCGACGGTGTACTGGCGCAATACCTGGAACCACAGGCACGGCAGCAGGCCGGGGGCGAGCGCCACCATCATCGGCCGGGCCGCGGCCAGCACCGCCGCGTCTTGGCCCAGCCACTGCAGCGACCAGCCCAGGCCGACCAGGATGAGACCGCCGAGCAACCCCGCCGCGGTCGCGATGAGGAAGCTCGATCGGACCACATCGCGGATCTCGGGCTCGGGGCTGCGGTGCTGCTTCTCGGCCCGGCTCACCACGGTTGCCACCTGATTGCCACTGGCGGTGATCAACCCGACGCACATGGTGCGGATCTGGTTGAACAACACCAGTGCCAGCCCGCCGGCCGCCACCTGGTCGACGCCGAGGCTGCCCATCAACGCGATATTGGTGGTCGAGATCGCGACCTGGGCCAGTTGGGTCAGCGCGATGGGCGTCGCGAGTGCCGTCAGCCGGCGTCCGTCGCCGCGGGGTGTGGCGGCGGTCATGCCCGGACCTCCCGGGCATCGCCCGGATTCATCGAGCCCCCACGAGATTTCGTGCCTCGGACGCGGCCGGGGCTCCGGGGGCGTAGCGGTCCAGCAGGTCGGTGACCGCGTGCTCGGCGGTGCGATCGAGCAGATCGCGATCGCTCATCCATTCGTCGTCGAAGACCGTGTCGAGATACTTCTCGCCGCCGTCGCAGACGATGGTGACGATCGTCGAGCCCGGTTCGAATTCCTCGAGCCGCTGCAGTGCCACGTACACCGAGCCGCCCGCCGATCCGCCGATGAGCAGACCGGAACGCTGCGCGACCGCGCGGGCGGTGGCGAAGGCGTCCACGTCCGAGACGGTGACTCCCTCGTTCAGCAGCGAATAGTCCACGGCCGTACCGACGGTCGCGCCGGGCGGGGTGCCGGTGCCGGACTGCCAGTACGGTCCGCCCGGCCCGCCGAAGGCGATCGATCCGACCGGTTCCACCCCGATCACCCGCGCGGGATGGCCCAGGTCGCGCAGCCGCCGCGCGGTGCCGAACAGCGATCCGCCGGTGCCGACCGCCGACAGCAGGATGTCGACATTTCCGAGGTCGGCCAGCAACTCCTCGGCGACGGCGTAGTAGCCGACCGGATTGGCCTCGTTGTTGTGCTGTTCGGTGAAGTAGGCGTCCGGCCGCGCGGCCGCCATCGCCTCGGCCAGATCCTCCCGGGCGGAGGTGGCCAGGCTGTCGTCGCCCTCGGCGGCGACGTAGACGAGGTCGGCACCCATGGCTCGCATCGCGCGCAGTTTGTCCTTACAGGCGTGGTGGTCCACGACTGCGGTGAATCGATAGCCGCGTTCGGCCGCGACCACCGCCAGTCCCAGTCCGGTATTCCCGGATGTGGACTCGATAATATGTCCGCCATCTCTCAGCAAACCCCGGCGTTCGGCATCGAGCACCATTTCGCGGGCCATCCGGATCTTCGCCGCGCCGGTCGGATTGCACTGTTCGAGTTTCAGTAGCAGCCGAGTGCCGCCGTCGGTGACGGCCAGCTCGAACAGGGGAGTGTTTCCGATCAGGTCCGTCACGCGCGTGACGATCGGCATGCGAGTCTCCTCGGGGTTGTGGTGGGGAAACGGGGCTATCGTTCGAGCGCCCAGCGCAACCGCGGCGGCTGCGCGGGATCCGCGTCCGGGCTACTCGACAGCAGCACCTTCGGCGGGATGGGGAGATCATGGAACGACGATTCGTTCGAATCCATCTGATACCCGGCGGTATTCGGGTAGACGAGCAGATCGCCGACCACGGCCGGACGTGGCAGCGGAATGCGCCGCCAGCTCAGCATGTCCGATTCCAGGCAGGTCGCGGCGCCGACGCAGGCCGGAGTCACCGCACCCGGCCGCATCGGCCACAGCACCGGGTCGGGCAGATATTCGCTGTCGAACCATTGCTCGGACAGGCTCAGGCTGGTGCCGTCGACGGTGAGCAGCTGGTAGGGAATCGACTGTGCCGTCCGCGTTTTCACGCCCTGAACGCGGAACACGGTGCTGCCCGCGCGGTCCAGCAGTGCGCGCCCCGGCTCGACGGCGAGCCGAATAGCATGGGCGCGAAGAACTTTCGCCAGATCGCCGTGGTCGAGGATGGCGGCCAGCGCGGCCGATCCGGCAGGACGCTGGTGGTAGGGGTAATAGGAATCGAACGTCTTGTCCGCGTGGAACCAGTGCGGACCGTGTGCCTCGGTGAAGGCGCGCCAGGCCGTGTCCGGCAGGTACTCGACGCCGAATCCGCCGCCGATGGAGATGGTGGTGACCGGATGTCCGAGGGCGCGGGCGTGCCGGCAGCGGTCTACCAGTGCGGCCGCCAATTCCGAACGGGCGATCGGGTCGTAGCCGGAGAGGTGAAAGCTGAACCCCTCCAATCGGATCGGGGCCGGATCGGCGCGGTGCAGCACCGTGTCGAGCTCGATGTCGGTCATGCCGAATCGGCTGGTCGAATCCGGCGGGAGTACCCGCAGCAGCACGCGGGCGGTGGCGCCGAGGCCGGTGAGCCGGGCGAGTTCGCCGGGGTCGTCGACGGCGATCAGGGCGCCGTGCCGGGTGGCCAGCCACAGCAGATCATCGGATTTGGCCGGTCCGGTCACCACCAGATCGTGACCCCGGATGCCGTTGGCCAGAGCCGAACTCAGCTCGCCGACGCTGGCGACATCGACGCCGGCGCCGTGTTCGGCGCACACCCGCACCACGGCCGCGGACTTGTTGGCCTTCTTGCCGTAGTAGATCGCGCCGTCCACCCCGTGGCGCCGGAACTGCTCGCGGAAGCCGTCGATGTTGACTCCCACCCGCTCCGGGTACAGCACGTGGAACGGGCCGCCGACCGCGTAGGCGATGTCGTCGAGCAGATGGGCGTCGGCCAGCAGTAGGCGCTCCCACTCGTCCCGGTGAGCGGGGAGGGGCGGCGCTGTGATCGAAGGAGAGGTCAACGTATCGTCGGGCGCCTGCGTACTCCGGCTCGCGGTCACCGCGTCGTCTCCGAGGCCGACGACCGCTTCGAGTCGCCGAAAGTTGTTTGCGCAGTGGGCATACCGCATGGGCGCGCTCGCCGCGCTGTCGCCGGGCGGCCCGCGCGTGGTGTAGCGGGCGGCTGGATCGTCGTCCGGTTCGCGGCCGGCCGGGACGAACGCGTAGCGCCAGGGGTGTGCGCCCCGGTCAGTCCCACAGCGGCACCTCCGTGCCCCGGCCCTCGGCGATGGCGCGTTCGGCCAGCGCGTGCGCGACGGCGATATCGGTGAGGACCAGGCCGCTGTTGTAGACGAACAGACGTTCGTCGGGCCTCGTGCGCGCCGTCGCCCGACGTCCGAGAATCGCGGGCAGTTCCGCGTCCACCGACCGCAGCCGACCGTCCGGCCCGGCCATATCGGTGCCGGTCAGCGCCATCTGTTCGGCACTGGTCGCGACCACCCGATCGGCATCGGTCAA
Source organism: Nocardia sp. 852002-51101_SCH5132738 (assembly GCF_001665695.1). Classification (NCBI taxonomy): domain Bacteria; kingdom Bacillati; phylum Actinomycetota; class Actinomycetes; order Mycobacteriales; family Nocardiaceae; genus Nocardia; species Nocardia sp. 852002-51101_SCH5132738. The sequence goes on from NZ_LZML01000107.1 coordinate 64,180, forward strand.
AGTCGACGGCGCCAGTCCGTAACCGACCAGCACGGCCACCGAACCCGGTGCCAGATCATCGGATTCGAGGGCGACCTGCGTGCCGGGCCCGGCGGTCGCGAGCACCACATCGGCCGTCGCCGCCGCGGCGCGCGGATCGTCGACCACGTCGAGATCCAGGTGCGGCGCGTGCGCGCGCAGGTGGGTGCCCACCGCTTCCAGCCCCTCGGGGTGGGTGCCGAACACCATCAGCCGGTTCAACTGCGGATTCGCGGCGAGCAAGTGCGGCAGGGCGTTTCGGCCCTGGGTGCCGGTGCCGATCAGCAGCACGCTGCGCGCGCCCGGCCGCACCGTCTCGCGAACCAGCAGCGCCGACACCGCCGGTGTGCGCAGCGCGCCGACCCGCGCGCAGTCCATCATCGCGATCGGGGTGCCGGTCGCGTCGTCGTAGAGGGTGATGGTGGTGTAGTAGCGCTTGGTGCTGCGGTCGTGGCTCGGATCGAATTTGTACGAGGTCTTCATCGCGACCACCCGGCGGCGGCCGTCGCGCCCGAGCATCGCGTACGCCACCGACCAGCCGTCCGGATGCGCCACGCTGAGCTTGCGGGGGTTGTCCGAATCGCCCTGTGCCAGGGCCAGATAGGCGTCCTCGACGGCGCGCACCACCTCGTTGGGCGCGATCGGGACATCGGCGAGATCGCTGCGGCTGAGTACGCGCAACGGGGTGGGGCGGCTGCTCACTGCGTTCCTCGGTTCACTGGTCGGTTCATCGGGGCGAGATATTCGGTGCCGCATAGCGATTCGGCGTGAACGGCCGCACCGTCCGCTGTCCGTATCCGCTTTCACCGGACTCGGCCGGTGCGCGGCGGCGTGCCAGCCGGATGTTGACCCGCTTGAGCCAGCGGTCGGTCCCGTCGTATCGGGGCGTGAAGGGAACCCGGCCGTGCACGACGACATCATTGTCCATCAGCAGCAACTCCCCCGGCTCCAACACCGCACGGTGACAGACTCGTTCCAATTCGGCGCCGAGATGGGAGTAGGCGCAACGGTATTCGGCCCCCGCGTCGTCGAGTGGAGTGTAGGCGGGGTCGTAGCGCAGGGTCGGCCCGCCGTCACCGGCGCCGACGGTGGCCACCGGGGCGGGGTGGTGCTCGCCGAAATCCTCGCCGTAGGAGACGTCGGGCAGGATCGGCAGTGTCGGTTCGGCGAGCAGCCGGCGCCCGTCCGCATCCAGGTTCACCTGGCGGACCGAGGAGATGGTGGTACCCACCCGGTCGGGATTGCGCAGACAGCCGAGCAACAGCAGATGTGCGCGCTCGGGATGGAAGGCGTCCTCGGTGTGCGGGCTCAGCAGCGTGGTGCTGCTGGCGCCGGACTGTTCGTGTTCGTGGCCGGGTGTGGGCAGGATGTTGTTGACCAGCCGCCCACCCTGCTGGCCCTGCCAGCCGAAGGGTTCGCCGGCGCAGCGGGCGAGCAGCAACAGGGCGATATCCAGGCGAAACGACTCCGGGCACGCCGGTTCGGCGGCATGGGTCCAGTCGGGCGGCGTGGGGCCGAGCTCGTCGTCGCGCACCGGCAGGCGGCCGATGATCGTCGCACCGGCGGGGGTGTCGGGCGGTCGCAGGGCGGTGCGCACCGCGGCCGGAAGTTCGGCGGCGTAGGCGTTCACGAGCCGGATCAGCGCCGGATCGGCGAGGGTGCGGCGGATCGGCGCGGAACCACCGGGGGTGCGGTCGAGTGTGATCGCGATCTCTTCGGCCGAACAGAACACGGCCGCCGCGGCTTCGGGGGCGAGCGTACGGCGGTCGATCGGTTCGATTTCTTCGTGCTGGGGTGTCTTACGTTCGCGGAGAACGTTTTTCACCAGGAGTTCCCTTCCTCGCAATGGGGATGAAGCAGGTGGTGAAGACTCGGACTGCGAAGTTAGTCGCTCCGTTGATCTTAAGCAAGGCTTACCTAAAGTACGCCGCTGGACATAGCGTTTCGGTATGGAACGGATGCGGGAAAGGTAGCTGCTCGTATGCCGGAGTCGGGTGGAGTGCGCCGTCACGGTGCGTGCCATCCGCGCGCGAATCTGGATGATGGAAACGTGCGTTCGACCATCCCCGGATTCCGGCCCCTCGCGTTCGCCGCCGTCGCGGCGGTCGCGCTGCTGTCCGGATGTGCGGGAACCGACAACCTGCCCGCGATTCCGGACGGCATTCCGCCCGGTGCGGGGGCACCGGTTCCGCCGATCGACCTCGATGCGCCCGGTCGCAGTGCCGAACAGTTGCGTGACTGGGCGCAAGCGCAGTCGGACGCGCTCGGCATCCCCACGGTCGCGCTCGAGGCCTACGGATACGCGGCCGAGGTCATGGCCCGGTCGCGTCCCGACTGCGGCATCGGCTGGACCACGATCGCGGGCATCGCGAGGGTGGAGAGCAAGCACGGCCGCCACGGCGGTTCCGCGCTGGATGCCGACGGCGAGGTCCGCCCGCCGATCCGCGGCATCCCCTTGGACGGATCACCCGGTGTCGCAAGGATTCTCGACGACGAGGCCACCGCACGCGCCGGCGCCCCGGTCTACGTGCGCGCCGAGGGGCCGTTCCAATTCCTGCCCGAAACCTGGCAGCACTGGGGTGTGGACGCCAACGGGGACGGTCGCGCGGATCCGGACAGCATCGACGACGCCTCGCTGACCGCCGCGCGCTACCTGTGCGCCAGCGGCGGCGATCTGCGCACCGCCGAGGGCTGGCAGAAGGCGGTGCTGACCTACAACCAGTCCACTACCTATATGGCGACCGTGCGGACGAAGGCGGCGGCATACAGCGTCGGCCGCCGCGCCTGACGACCGCGCGCCGGGCGACCGGGACCGCGTGCCCACCTGTGTCGTGCGGTCCGGACCGTACCCATTAGGCTCGCAGGCGCACGGGCCCGCCGTGCGACCTGCTCGTGGACGGCGGTGGGCAGGGCCCCCGAATTGATTGCCAGCAGCCGAAGGAGTGTCGTTTCGTGGCCATCATCGAACAGGTCGGAGCTCGCGAGATCCTGGATTCACGCGGTAACCCCACCGTCGAGGTCGAGATCGCTCTCGACGACGGCACGCTGACCCGCGCGGCGGTGCCGTCCGGCGCTTCCACCGGCGAGCACGAGGCCGTGGAGCTGCGCGACGGCGGCGACCGCTACGGCGGCAAGGGCGTTCGCAAGGCCGTCGAGGGTGTGCTGGACGAGATCGCACCGGCCGTGATCGGCCTGGACGCGGTCGAGCAGCGCACCGTCGACCAGGTGCTGCTGGATCTGGACGGCACCCCGGACAAGTCCCGCCTGGGCGCCAACGCCCTGCTGGGTGTATCGCTGGCGGTGGCCCGCGCGGCCGCCGAGTCCTCGGGCCTGGAACTGTTCCGCTACCTGGGCGGGCCGAACGCGCATGTGCTGCCGGTGCCCATGATGAACATCCTCAACGGTGGCGCCCACGCCGACACCAGTGTCGACGTGCAGGAATTCATGATCGCCCCGATCGGTGCGCCCACCTTCCGCGAGGCGCTGCGCTGGGGTGCCGAGGTCTACCACGCCCTCAAGGCCGAGCTGAAGTCCAAGGGCCTGTCCACCGGCCTCGGCGACGAGGGCGGTTTCGCCCCGGATCTGGCCGGCGGCACCCGCGAGGCGCTGGACCTGATCGCCTCGGCGATCGGCAAGGCCGGCTACAACCTCGGCAGCGATGTCGCGCTGGCTCTCGACGTGGCCGCGACCGAGTTCTACACCGCCGGAACGGGCTACAAGTTCGAGGGCGCAGAGCGCACCGCCGAGCAGATGGCCGAGTTCTACAATGACCTGCTGGGCGCGTACCCGCTCGTCTCGATCGAGGACCCGCTGTCGGAGGACGACTGGGACGGCTGGGTCGCGCTGACCGACCTGATCGGCGACAAGATTCAGCTCGTCGGCGACGATCTGTTCGTCACCAACCCGGAGCGGCTCGAGGACGGCATCGCCAAGGGCGCCGCCAACGCGCTGCTGGTGAAGGTCAACCAGATCGGCACCCTCACCGAGACGCTGGACGCGGTCGAGCTGGCCCACCGCAACGGCTACAAGTCCATGATGAGCCACCGCTCGGGCGAGACCGAGGACACCACCATCGCCGATCTGGCGGTCGCGGTCGGCAGCGGTCAGATCAAGACCGGCGCCCCGGCCCGCAGCGAACGCGTCGCCAAGTACAACCAGCTGCTGCGCATCGAGGACGCGCTCGGTGATTCGGCTCGCTACGCCGGTGACGTCGCATTCCCCCGGTTCGTCTTCGAGGGGTAGTAGCCTCGTCAACGGTTGTGGCGTGCGGGGCCGGTCGATACAGCGGCCGGTCACCGCGCGGAACCGTTGCGCTGTGCGGTCGAATCGCAGCGCCGCTATGGAGGCAGGCGATTTCGAGGTGTGGGGATGACGGAGCGACGGGCGCGCGGTACCAGTCCGGCAGGACGCGGTGACCGCCGCTCGACGCGGTCGCCCCGGCCCGAGCGGACCGCGAACGGCTCCGCGCGCACGTCCGCCGGCAAACGGGCCGCGCAACGACGCCCGGCCGGCACGAAATCCGAACCGCGCACCACGCGCGCGAAGTCGAAGAAGTCCGAGGATCGCCACGATCGCCGGATTTTCGGGCTGTCGACCGGGCGGGCCGTCATTCTGGCCGCGGTGCTGTGCGCGCTCGCGCTGACCCTCGCCGTACCGATGCGCACGTATTTCAGTCAGCGTTCCGAATCGGTGCAATTGGCCGAACAGCGCCGCGATCTGGAAAACGATCTGACGCGGCTGCGCGACCGCCGCGCACAACAGGAAGATCCCGCCTACATCCGCTCCGAGGCCCGCGACCGGCTGCGCCTGGTGATGCCCGGCGACACCGCCTACATCGTGCAGGTGCCCGGCATCGAGCAGCCCGCGGTACCGGTGCCGTCGGGCAGGCGCGGCGCGGTCTTCACGACCGCCGGTTGGCCGTCGGGCGTGCGATAAGCGATCGCGAGGACCCCGCGTGGCTCACGGCCGAGCTGGCGGGCCACGATCTCGAGATCCGCCTCGGCGGGCGTACCCTGCTCGGCACGCGCCTCGCCGGTCGAGGGCTCGGGCGTAGCGGGGTCGGTCACCGGGGTTCTCCTTCAGGATCGGGCGCTGGCGGTGGAG